>PLBD01000441.1 GCA_003135315.1 Acidobacteriaceae bacterium
CATCGTAGGCGTTCAGCGTCGAAACGACCGGCTGCTGCTCGCCATCAGGCCATAGCGTCAGATACGGCATCGACCCCGGCGGCACTACAGTCGCATTGAAGATGTATGCCTGTGCGCTGCTGGGCGGCGCGCAAGCACTGCCGACCACATTCACCGTTAGCTCACCGCTGAACGGCGGACCGTTGTTCTGGCGTGTGTCCAGAACGCGGCACGGAGCGACGGGATACATTGACAATCCACCTTGTCCCGGCGCGGCAAAGTAGCCGTCGATGTCGATTAAGAGATCGGTGGTGTTGTAGGCGTAGACCTCAACCGCGCCGCCGGTTCCCGCCGGCACGATCGCGGCGTTGGCCACAACCGTCGCCGTGGGATTGTTGAGAGTCGACACGACCGGCTGTGACTCGCCCGTCGGCCAGACCGACAGATAGCCCAGCGGCTGTCCCGACGGGTTCGGAACGACGGTGAAGTTAAGCGAGTACGCCAGCGGATTGATCCCTGGCGGAATACAACTGCTCGACAGCAGCGGGAAGCTGCGCGGCGTTTGCGCGGCAAGGCGCGGTCCTCCGAGGCTGCCATCGGCGCCGCGTGTATCCACCAGGCGGCACGGCGTCAGCGGAAAGAACTGATAGTTTTGCGGCTTGGCCGGCGTGAAGTAGCCATCGATATCGAGGATGACGTTGGTCGTATCGCTGACATACACGCTAACCGCACCGTTAGTCCCGGCCGGTACGATGGCCGCGTTGGCCTTGATCCTGCCATCCGGCGAGTTCAGCGTGGATACAACGGGCTGGTTCTCTCCCGTAGGCCAGATGGTCAGATATCCCAATGTTCCTATAGGTGAGACCGTGACATTCAACGAGTACGCTGCGGCAGTGGCAGGAATATCGCAAGGGGTCTGCTGCGGAATGGGGAAGCTGCGGTAGGTGCCGCCCTGAATCGGCGGGCCTCCGAACTCGCCGTCCGCGCCGCGCGTGTCCACCACCCGGCACGGAGTGGTCGCAACGAATTGCAAGGCTCCGCTTCCAGCAAAAAGGGCGTTCACCGATAAAGATTGCGTCATCGTGACCATGCAGGAACCAGTTCCGCTGCACGCGCCGCTCCAGCCGGCAAACGTCCAGCCGCCAGCCGGGGCCGCGTTCAGAGTTACCTGCGTATTGTTGAGATAGGAGTGAGTGCAGGTGCCCGGACAGTTGATGTAACCGTCCGTACTCGTGACCGTTCCGTTTCCTTCGGTCGAAACACTTAGGGTATATGTCGCGGCGACGAAAGTGGCCGTGGGACTCAGGTTCTGCCTCATCACTACGACACAAGGATTGCCTCCACTGCAGGGGCCGCTCCAGCCCTGAAACGTCCAGCCGGAGGCTGCCGTAGCGTTCATGGTGACTTGGGTGCCGCTCTTATAGTTGGCACTGCAGGTGCCGCTGAAGCCGCCGCTGTTCCTGGTGCAGTTGATCGTGCCGTCCGTGCTGGTCACCGTCCCTAGTCCCACTAGACTTGGCGCCAGCGTGTACGGGCCTTGACTGCTGGTCCAGTTCGCCACCAGGTTGGCTACATTGATACTACCCAGTCCGGTCGCTGCGCTATATCCCGCGCTTTGAGGGAACGCCACTTCGAACTTGCTAGTCGAATTGGACAGCAGGCCATAGGCGTCGCCGCTAGTGTTGGTGTAGCAGTCGGGCGTGCCCGTGGCGCAAGGCTGGTCGTTGTTGTCAATCACGCAACCCTTGTTGTTGCTGCCCAGGCAAGAAGTGAACCCCACCTGCGATGTTCGGTTGATGTCATAGAAGAGGCAGTACGGAAAGATCCCGCCATAGGTGCTTATGGCATTAATGTTGGAGGCTTCACAGGTGTACAGACTCGGCGCGGTAACCGAAGTATTCGGGGCGCCGGGCGTTCCATACTCCAGCGCGGCAAGAGCGTAAAAGTTGTAGTTCGCCTGCCCTTGGCTGGAGGATGACGCCTGGTTGATGAGTCCCATGATCCCGCCCAACTGCGGCGCCACAAACGACGTGCCGCCCGCCGCCATCATCAAAGTATCCGATTCATTCGAGTAGTTGCACGGAGCCAGGTCGGATTCGCAGAATACTAGAAAGTGACTCCAAAACCCGTCGACCGCGAAGAGCGAAACGTCAGGCAAGTTGCGATTGCTGGTCGAGGTAAAGTTGCTGCTTAGCCCAACTCCATACACGCTTTGCCAGCTCGGTAGACTGTATATGGTGCTGATACCACCAGAACCACCATCGAGATAGGTGTATGGGAACGGCGACTGAAAATCGGTCGAGTCGTTGCAAAGTCCTTCCGGCCCATTGGGGTAAGTAATGCCGTAGGCATACCTTATGTAATCCACCAGTATCGTGCTGGCGCAGGTGTCGTTCCAGGCCCTCTCCGGGATGTAGGACAGGGCCGAACTGTAAGGCGAGGTGTCGTTGTTATTCCAATAGCTGCTTGGTTTGAATTCCGTCTGGTAGGTATCGCTGAAATCGGTGCCGCCTGCCGCGACATTGTAGGGCGTGGATGCGAGGCCGTTCACCGAAAGTCCGGTTTCGCCCAAACTTCCGTTAGGTCCTCCGCCATTGCCGCGATCGCAAACGTCATCGCCGGAGTCACCCGCGGCGATGACCGGGGTTTGGCCCAGCGCTACGGCTTGCTCCCACAGGCTGTTATAAAACCCGTTGGTGCCGACTCCATACCCGGTCAACTCGGCCTCGCAGGCGCCGAAGCTGACGCTGAAAGCGGAAACCGTGCTTCCCAGATTGTTGACGATGTAGGAAGCCGAAAGATCTCCCCCCCAGGTCGTTGCCGTGTCGGCGCAGGACACGAAGTCAATAATGGCCGCCGGCGCGGTTGCGCCCATCCATTGCACATCGATGTCGGCCTCGCTCTCACCGTCGCCGTAAACGATGCCCGGATCGCTGCAATAGTTGCTGATGCCGTCCATGAAGTTGACACCGCCCTGAGTTCCGTTCGGCATGGAGGGGTATGTCGGCAGGCCAAATTGCGCTCGAAAGGAAGTAACGTCCGCCGGATTTACGTCGGAATCCTGCACAATCGCCATGGTCTGCCCAGCGCCATCGATCGGCTTTGCAGCCGTTAGAAGCGGGGTCTCGTTGTAAATCGTATAGAAATCCTGCGGTCCCACCGCCCAAAAGGTCCCGTCGGCGCCGGTCAACGTGATGAGGGGACTTACTCCATTACCCTTTGCTTGCGGCTCCTTGTCCGCAACATGCTTGTTCGCTTGCAAGGACCGCCACTTTCCCGTCACGGAGTCGCGCCGGATGGGGCCAACGACATGGACGAGTGGCTTCGGGAAAAAATCGTTCAGCGAGCGAAAGCCCATGATCACGGGCGCTAGCGCAGTGGGCACCTGCGGCTCGCTCATATTCGCAATGTGTCTCTCACCGCGAACATCCAAATTGTGAATCTCGGTTTTGAACGTATTCCGTACCTGCCCCGCCGTGCCGCTGAAGATGATCAGCATCTTGCCGGCCGGAACCGTGTCGACCTGGAAGCCCTGGCTTTGCAGCCACTCGGTCACCTTGGCGATGTCCGGGTCCGCTACTCCAAAGCATCCGCCGATATCTTCCGCTGTGAGCCATTGGTGGTAATAGGGTGATTGGCCGTTGTGCATCTGGTCGATGCGGGTCGCCAGCGCCTTCGCCTGCTCGGGGCTTCGCTGGAGCATCAGGATGATGTGCTCCAGCGGCAGGTTGTCATCCACTTTGCCTTGGTCATAGTCCGCACGCGCCAGCGGGTGAACATTGCCATAAAGAGTGGTGAGCACCCGGTCGTTCACGGCCTCGGTGATGCGCGGAACCGTCATGGGAGAGCACGGGAGCGGCGACTGCCCGAGGGCGGAAATGATCGGCCCCTGCTGCGCCACCGAGCACTCGGGCCAGGCGAATGCCAATGTTAGCAAGAGCGATAGTACAGAGAGCCAGATTCTTGAGCGTGGCTGAGAACAGTGCAGGACGCGCCGGGGGAAGCCCTGCTGCTTCGTGAACGTGAGATAACAGAGTAGCGGGCTGCACGAATTTTGCATGGAGTTCCTCCGGTGATACTTGCCCAGTCTGCCCTTAGCATACTTAACGGCTCAAAGGTAACGCGGAATTTTTCCAGTTGGAATAGGGTGCTCTCGAGGCTTGGGAACTGTGGGTCGAGGCGAATGTTAGCACTGTCTGCGCTTGGTTCAAACACTTTTTCTGCAGATTCGACGAGATCCTGCTCCGGAAGCGGGACGGGGGCCGTGATCAACCGCAGGAGGCCCTCGACCCGACCTTCGCGCACGGGTTAGTCCGCGGCCAGGAATTGATCAACGGAAACTCTCAGCCCACACTGGCCGACATGGTGATTAATAAGATGGTACGCCGCTGAGTAACATCACAGCTCTGCAAGCCGAGGCCATCGGGTCGGCGGATACCGGATCACTTGTGCAATGGGATGTTACGCCAACGGCCAACAGGATAGCTCCCCGCTGCCAACATACGGCCGACTGGTCTTGCGCCACAATCGAAGACCGGCGCCTCAATCCTCTGCGCTTGTGTGCCAACGATGTCGCTACTTCACCGCCAGCGGCGTTGCCCCGCTCGTGATGTCTGCCGGGGTGAAGGCATTGTCCAGTGCGATCTGGCGGAAGCCCGGTTGGCCGAAGTCAATCTTCTTAAGGTCCACCATCTGGATCGTCAGCCCTCCGTAGGTGCGGACGTAGGTCTTCAGGTTCGTGCGGTCGTGCGCCACTACCCATTCCGTCACATCCATCTCGCTGCCAGGGGCGTTACTGCTGCGAACTGCGCCCTTGAAAATATCGAATGTATTTAACACATGGAAGCCGGCATTGACCGTCTCACTTGCGGTCTTGCCCGCGCTCACCCAGTGCGAGAACAGTGCTACGCGCACGAAGCGCGAGGGCGGAGTGTAATCGCCGGGAATCCCCAACATGCCGCTGCCCTGCCCGAAGTTCTGGATGTCCACGTTGTTGGCTAGATTCAGCTCCGGCACATTCACCGGCGAGAGATTCACATAGTTCGCCAGGTTCGTCATCTGCCAGTGGAAGGGCGGTGAGTTGGTCAGCACGCCCAGCGGATCGTCGTGCAGGCTGAGCTTGCCATTCACGTATTCCGCAATGACGACCGCGCCGGAAGCATCCCCGATATAGAAGTGCACCGCAAGTGGCGACTTGAACGGCGGAAAGATCTGCTGCGCAATGTAGACCTTCTCGCTCGTCAGGACCAGCTTGGCCTCTTCCACCGTGGCAACCGTAGTGAGCAGGTAGGCGGCGGCTTGCCAGCTCCCGATGCTGCGATCGTCCTTCGAAGGATCAGGCGGCAGGAACTGGCCGTATCCGGGCAAATACAGCATACCGACGACGAGTCCCTTCTCGTTCATGCCGTCCGTAAGGCAGTCGGGAGCGACGTCAGCATTGAGTCCAACGGCGCCATACTTCGCGCTCCACTTCAATCCCGGTTTTCCGTCGGGATTCGCGCCGGTGTACTGTGCGCCGCGCGGGATGATGAGAATATTCGAGTGGAATGGGAAGCCGAACTCCATGGACCGGAAATAGATCCTCGATCCGTCGCCGGAGGTGAGTTGAAAAGCGGTGCAGGCAAACGATTGCGTGGCTAACACACTATAGGCGAGAACGACTGCGATAATGCAAGCAAAGCGGCGGGTTTTCATGAAGGGCTCTCCTTACACATCAGTCACCATAGCGGGCGACGACCAGCATGTCTGTGACCCATTTACCAGATGAGTGTGCGAACGGTCCGCCGCCCGCAAAACTACGATCCTTTCCTTCTTGGGGATCTCAATTCCGGCGCAACTGCTGGTCTTTCCGAGCGAAACGTTACGGAGATAGCGCAAACCGGGTAACTCGTTATCTAGCTCGGCTCACAGTTGGCGAACGCCTCGGAGCCAGCGATCCGCTGGGCGCACCGGCTAAGCCACGTGCCTTTCTAAGGGGCCGGTCAGTGTTGCCACGACTTATCCGTTTGCCACCCCCCTGTTGGCCCGCAACAGGATCGCCAGAACCGCGACGCAACTTCAGTCGGGGGTACGGCCAGTCGTACGTAGAAGCGACTGGGGCAATCACACGTTCATCTGGTATCGCACCGAATCCCCCACACCAGCAACAGTTCTCATTCTCCCCTTGACAAACGCAAGTACGGCTCATATCAGCCTCCCATTCATTGTGCCCTTATCTTTTCCCCTCATATGCCCAGCCACGATTGCCCCCCAAGAAAAGGATGAGGAACCCCCGTTAGGCGGCAAACCACCTTCCGTTCAGCAAGCTCGCTGTGCATACCAATCGCCGTCTTGCCGTTTTCATTGCTGACGACGAATCGGGGGCACGTGGGTAGAGCAGGTGGCCGTCCACATCCCCCGGAAAAGGAAAAGGTGCAGCCCTTTTTTATCAGTAGGTTAGAACGCGCTGTTGGAGCCGCCTACAGCTATCGACAAGAATAACTGTTTCATTGTGGAGTATTGTGCGGGATTGAACCAAATATCTTCTCCAATACGAACGCCGGGACATGTCTGGGGGCATCGCGATCCTGTGAGTACGACGCCGCTGCGGCCCAAATTTCCTCCTCGGAGAATACGTGCGCGTCTCTAAGGAGCAAGATCGCCGAAGCGGCCTTACCCCCACTGACTCTCAACCACGGCATCGGAATAACGCGTCTGAAGGTGCCTTTAGCCAATCATCAGACTGTCCCTATGGATCAGTAAATCGTGATTGTCGCCAACACAGATACTGTCAATCCTTGCACGGTGTACGTGATTGTGGACATCACGCTCAACAATCCAGGCGATCAGCTGCGCATTCTTTACAGCAATAAACAGCAGCCGCAGGCTCCCAGCGCGGTCGAGCAGTTCGCCGGAGGCGCCGTTTGGGTTCAGGAAACAGACGGCACCACGGGCGCGGGTCCACTGAATTGTATTCATGCCACGCTTGCCCCGCTCGAAGTGCAAATTCTCGGCCGCTAACTGATAATGCGGAGGCGGAAAGGGTTAGTGCGGCGCTTCGCATGACGCGGAAGCAGTCACAATCGAATCGCCATTACCACAGTCGAGCTCTGGCTGGCGGTCGTGCTGCGCGGGTGGGAGCAGCTCACTCGGATAGCTAATGCATTCTCTTTAGGTTTGTCCGGGAAGGACTCGCGCACATTCGCGGAGCCACCGCCCGGCTTCATGCGATAGCCCCCACGCGTCGTAATCCTCGATCGTTCGACTTTTCCCGTTGGCTCTCATAGACGAGCTAATGGCACGATTCGCGATACAGTTGCCGGGCGCTACCACCAGAGCGACAGGTATGGGCCTGCGGGCGGGGGAACGAGGGCAGCTCTGCTTGCGTATACGAGAAACAGGCTCTAGCTCCGGACAAATCATGGAACTGCAGATCGAGCGCGTCGGTAAACGGTATAGCGGCGACAAGTGGGCCCTGCGCCAGTTTTCCCTGAAGCTGGGGCCGGGCATCCTCGGGCTGCTTGGCCCTAACGGCGCCGGCAAAACCACACTGATGAGCATCATCGCGACCATCACGCGGCCGACCGAGGGAACCCTCTACTGGAACGGGATCGAACTCGCCAAGAACCCGAATGCGATCCGAACGGTGCTGGGATACCTGCCGCAGGATTTCGGGGTTTATCCCAACCTTAACGCGGTGGAGTTTCTCGAATATCTGGCGGCGGTTAAGGGACTGGATCCTGCTGCGGCGCGCCGCCGAATCGAAGAACCGCTTGACCTAGTCAATCTGTCCGATGTCCGCAAGCGGCCGCTGGGCCTTTGGCGCGCGCATGGTGCCGGCGCAGGCCGCGCCGTTGCCGTCGATGTTCCAGTACGGCGCTGCCGCCAGTCTCTTGTCGGGACCAGGGCAGTGGTTGCTGGGGAGTGCCCGGACGAACAGAGTTCCATTACGAGCAACAAACAGCAGGGCCGGATGTGGAAAGAGCTTGCCTGAAATGCCGGCAAGCTCAGATCCGTCACGGAAGAACATGGGCCGCACTGCCGCGGACGTCCACCATGCGATCAGCTCAGGAGTCCGGGCGACGACGTTTTCGGGCAGGAATTCTGCCGGACAACTCGTTGCAAGCTGTTTCGCCAGCTCCCGCAGGGCTGCCGTACTCAGGAGTTGGCCGGATCCAAGCAGTGGCGTGCCATCGGTCTCTTTCTGCACAACGCCATGGACGGTCGCCATGAGGCGGTTGCCATGGTCATTTCGGTAGAGCAGTAAGGCTTGGTACAGCTTCAGTTCGAGTTCGCTGCCGACATCGATGCTGAATCGCATAGGCATTGCTCCAGGATTCAATGAGGATCGAAACAGCGGAGATTCTGGGGACAGGCGCGATCGGCTTTGGAAAGAGAAGGGATTAAGAACGGTCCAACAGCGGCACGTGGATATTCACTGGTTCGCGGTAAGGGAAGGCAGAACGGGACTGGTGCACATCATCACCGCCGCAAGAAGCAGATGCGATCTGCCCAGTCCCATCTCCCCGTTTCTTTGAACAACTGAATCAGCGCCCGCACCAAGCCTCCAATGTCCGCAGGAGAGATGGTCTTTTCGTCGACGAAAATCACACCGCCATGCTTTCGCCCTTCTTCAGCCCACGTCTTGAGCAGCGGCGGAATCGTCCTTCGGTCGTAAGTAACCAGCGTCAAACGTGCGGTGGCAGCTTTCAGCAAGCAGGCGGAATCGTCCTGGCCCAGGAAGTTACCGTTCTCCCATTCCGCCATCCAATGCACGACCAGCGAACGGTTGAGGCGTCTGAGACCCTCTGCCACTTCGGGCGAAATATGTTC
>PLBD01000262.1 GCA_003135315.1 Acidobacteriaceae bacterium
GATCCGGCTGGACGCAGAAAACCCTGACCGATTTCAACGGGAGCTCCGGATCTCCGCTGGGAGGCCTGACCTTCGACGCGCACGGCAATCTGTTTGGAACCGGCTTCATCGGCGGCACGGTCTACGAACTGCAGCCCTCGGGCGGAAGCTGGACCTTCAGCCAACTGGAGAGCTTTGACGGGATTAATGGCCCATTCGGCAGCCTCACTTTTGACGCAGAAGGTAACATCTATGGCGCCAACCCCAGTGGTGGCGCTTTTGGTAGCGGATTTGTCTTCAAGATGACGCCCGCGGGCGGTGGCTGGAACCTCACCGACCTGTACGATTTCACGGGCGGCAACGATGGCGGGTTTCCTATCTGTAACGTGGTCCTCGACAGCAGCGGCAACCTCTACGGCACGGCCTATTTTGGCGGCACGGCTAGCCAGGGCGTCGTCTGGCAGATCACGCCATAACCGCATTCTGGTTCCTTAGTTGCTGCGACTGACAACTGAACACTGGCCACCGATTAAGAACGCCTTCGGTAACTGCTACGCCTTCTGGTATCCTAAGTTTCTGTGGTAATCAAAGTTTTCTTCACGGTCCTGGTGCTGTGCACCGCGGCCGTTGTCGCCGTGGGCCTGGCGATACATTTCCGCGTCAAGCGGCACCTTCGCGAGCAGGCTGCGCCCAATCCTGCACCCGAAGGTGTGGGGCTCAAGGAGCCGATTGCGGCCCCGGTTGGTCCAGGGGAAGCTCGGTCCAGCGGTGACGCCGGCGTCGAAGAGAAGCGCCCTGAGTAGTTTTCGTCCTGATATTGGGAGGCTGAAAATGTCGAAAGCACTTCATATCGAGTCCCAGGTTGCCGAACAGCCGCTTCGCCTGGCGAAACAAACTGCCATCGTGATCTGCGCCAGCGCCGTCATCGCCGTTTGCGCGCGCCTGACAGTGCCTCTACCGTTCACCCCCGTGCCGCTCACGCTGGCCAACTTCGGAGTGCTGCTGGTGGGACTTTCCCTCGGCAGCCGTCGCGGCTTCGCCGCCGCCGCGCTCTATCTGTCCTGGGGCGCGATGGGGCTGCCGGTTTTCGCGTCGGCAGGTCCGGGCAGTTTCGCCCAAATGCTGGGACCGACCGGCGGATATCTATGGGCTTATCCGGCCATCGCGTTCCTGGCTGGATGGATCGCCGAGCATGGGCAGCCGAGCTTCCTGCGCAACCTGACGGGCGCGGTCGTCGCCGAGGTGGTTCTGTTCGTCGCCGGCATCAGTTGGCTGGCAGTGGTTACGCATAGCTGGCGGCAGGCTGCGTTCTTCGGACTGTATCCGTTCTTCTTCGCGGAAGTGTCGAAGATCATGCTCGCCGCAGCGGCTGCGGTTCGTCTGCGTCGAAGCTTGTAGCCTCTACTTCATTTGCCCTGACTTTCCGCAACCTGTAATCTTGGACTCAGCTAGCGCCTGAGCGATTGCACTCTTATGACCCATAGTTCTGGAAAAGGCCCTCGCGAAATCACCGTCGCGCACAGTCCCGACTCTGACGACGCCTTCATGTTCTATGGCATGGCCACCAGCAAAATCCGCGTTCCCAATGTGAAGTTCACTCACACCCTGTGTGACATCGAGACCCTCAACCGCAAGGCGATGGAAGGCTTCTACGACATCACCGCCATTTCGTTTCACGCCTATCCTTACGTCCAGGACAAGTACGCCATCATGCCCACCGGGGGCAGCGTTGGCGAGGGCTACGGCCCCATGATCGTCGCCTCGCGCGGCATTGCGCTCGACGAACTGAAGCAGCTAAAGATCGCGGTGCCGGGAACCATGACCACGGCCTACCTCGCGCTCAAGCTGTTTGCTCCCGACATCGCCAGCGAAGTCGTTCCCTTCGACCAGATCATTCCCAAAGTGCTGGAGGGCAAGTACGAAGCTGGGCTCATCATTCACGAAGGCCAACTGACCTTCAACAAGTCGGGGCTGCACAAGATTGTGGACATGGGCAAGTGGTGGCGCGACCAGACCGGTTTGCCGCTGCCGCTCGGCGGCAATGTCATCCGCCGCGACCTGGGCCCGGAGCTTATGGCTGCCTGCTGCACCGCCTTGCGCGACAGCATTCGCTACGCCCTCGACAACCGTGACGAGGCGTTGCAGTATGCCATGCAGTTCGCGCGCGACCTAGAGCTTCAGATGGTGGACAAGTTCGTCGGCATGTACGTGAACGAGCGCACGCTGGATTACGGCAAGGATGGCCGCGAAGCCATAACGAAATTGTTAGAAATGGGTTACAACGCAGGCATCATCCCGAATAAACCGGCGGTAGATTTCGTCGGCGACGGGGCTGCAATTCCTTCAAACTAGAGTAATGTAGTCCTGCTAATCTATCCCTCATGACCTTGCAGCAATTCCGCGACTCCCTGGTTCGCGACGAGCCGCCCCGTCATCTCAACTTTGCCCTCGCCGGATTATGGTGGGACGCCAAGGGCGACTGGAACCGCGCGCACGAGTCCGCCCAGCAGGACGAAGGTCCCGCCGGCGCGTGGGTCCACGCTTACCTGCACCGCAAAGAAGGCGACTCATCCAATGCGGGCTACTGGTACCGGCGCGCCGATAAGACTCCGCCGGACAGTTCGCTCGAACAGGAATGGCTCCACATTACCGAGTCGCTGCTGAGCTAGAGCGAGTCCGCGTGGTAACTGATTTTTTGTCATCACGAGGAGGG
>PLBD01000162.1 GCA_003135315.1 Acidobacteriaceae bacterium
TAAGTTCGAAACCAAAAACCACATCGCCTACGTCACCATCGACCGGCCAAAGGTGCTCAACGCGCTCAACATGGCCACTATGCAGGAACTGAAGCAGGTCTTCGCGTCGATCAAGGACGTGGTCGACGGCCGTGTCGTCATCGTCACCGGAGCGGGCGAAAAAGCTTTCGTCGCGGGCGCCGACATTGGCGAACTCTCGCAGCACACGCCGGTTTCGGCCAAGGAATACACGCATCGGGGCCAGGCGATCATCGACTCCATCGAGAACCTGGGCAAGCCGGTCATCGCCTGCATCAACGGCTTCGCCCTCGGCGGCGGCTGCGAGCTGGCGATGGCCTGCACCATGCGCCTGGCCAGCGACAATGCGAAGCTTGGCCAGCCCGAGGTGAAGCTCGGCCTGATCCCCGGCTACGGCGGCACGCAACGCCTGCCGCGACTGGTGGGGAAAGGGCTCGCCATGCAGCAGATCCTCACCGGCGAGATGATCAGCGCGCAGGAAGCGCATCGCATCGGATTGGTGAATGAAGTGGTCGCCGCGGCCGATTTGATTCCGCGCGCCGAGGCCATCGCCGCGAAGATCATCGCCAATTCTCCGCTGGCCATTCAGTACGCGATGGAAGCCGTCAATCACGGATACGATCTGCCGCTGGCCGACGGCCTATACCTCGAAGCAGCGCTGTTCGGAGTCTGCTGCGCCACCGAAGACAAGAACGAAGGCACGAAGGCTTTCCTGGAGAAGCGGCCGGCACAGTTTAAAGGCAAGTAACGAATTCACCACAGAGACACAGAGGAATTCATATCTGGTGCGCGGCCTTTGGCTGTTAGCTCATAGCCTTTAGCGGGACTATAATTTCTAGCCATTACTTCTCATTTGCCAAAGGCTAAGAGCTGACCGCCCCAATCTCTGTGCCTGTGTGTCTCTGTGGTGAACAACCTGCCGTTACAATGACCCTATGATTCGTTCTATCGTCTTTCCCCGCGTGCTGGGCAAATCGCTGGACGACTTTCAGCTGGCGCTTAAGCTGTTTCGCGCGCTCGGTTTCGATCCCGGCAATGAGTGGCATGAAGGCGGAAGCCATGGCGTCGAGATGCTGGCACCCAGCGGCGGCATCGAGTTTATCGCTGCTGCCGATGCGCCTGGTGTTGACGCGATGGTGGAAGTCTCCGACGCTGACGCAGCGTATGAAATCGTGAAGAAACTTGCTCCCACCCTGTCGCCAGAATCGGGCGACAAGGGTGGGGCACCCGCAGTCAAGATTCAGCGCGAAATCGGCGACACGCCTTACGGTGCGCGGCTGTTCGAAGTCGAAGTCGGTGGATTGCGGATCGGATTCCTGACGTACGCGAAGAAGCCCGGCGAAACTCGCGGTCTGGAAGGCAAGCTAGATGGCCGGGGCAAGCGCTTTGCTCTGGTGGTGAGCCGCTTCAACTCCTTCATCACGGAACGCCTGCTGGAGGGCGCAGTGCAGGCACTCCGACAATGTGGGACAAGCGCGATTGATATGACAATCGTCCACGTTCCGGGGGCGTTCGAAATTCCATCGGCGGCGCGGCAGCTTGCAGAGACCAAGCGCTATGACGCGATTCTATGCATCGGCTGCCTCCTGCGCGGCAACACCTTGCACTACGAAGTCATCGCTAACGAAGTCACGCGCGGCATAGGACAGTCGGCGCAGGAGACGGGCGTGCCGCACGTGTTTGCCGTCCTCACTTGCGACACGCTGCAGCAGGCCATCGACCGCGCTGGGTTGAAGGCCGGCAACAAGGGCTTTGAAGCCGGCCTGGCAGCAGTGGAAATGACATCGCTGCGGGACGAAATTCCCCGCCCTAGCCAACAGAAGGCTAGAACGGGGCACCCCTCCGAGGCGGATGGCAAACGATGACGACCAAGTCGGGCACTCGCCGCAAATCGCGCGAACTGGCGCTACAGATGTTGTTTCAACTGGACATGGGGCATCAGGACCCGGAGCAGGTGCGGAAAACCTTCTGGAGCGAGCGCACCGATCTCGACGAAAAGGTGCGGAAGTTTTCCGACGAACTGTTTCGCATCGCTTGCGAGCGTCGCGAAGAGATTGACCCCATCATCGAGCGCAACGCGGAACATTGGCGCATGGACCGCATGGCCGCCGTTGACCGCAATCTGCTGCGCGCGGGTGTGGCCGAGTTCCTGGGCTTTCCCAAGACCCCCAAGCCGGTGGTCATCAACGAAGCGCTGGAAATCGCCCGGCGATTCTCGACGCCGGAATCGGTGCAGTTCATCAACGGAGTTCTGGACAGCGTCGCCCGCGAGCTGGGGGAGAAGAAAAGCAAGTAAGTGCGAAGAACGCCAAGTGTGCCGATCTGCGTCACACGCCTTCATCGCTCCGATGTAAGACTATTTGGTACAATGTAAGATATGAAAAAGGTAAGTGCTACATTTACCTCGAAGGGTCAACTTGTGATTCCTGCGGAACTTCGCCGGAAGCATGGCATCAAGGCTGGAACAAAGGTGTGCTTTCTCGAGGATCAATTCGGCCGCATCATCCTGCAACCGGTCACTGAGGATTACATCGCCCGCGTAAGGGGCTGTCTTGCCGGGGGGCCGGAGTTGGTGAAGAGCTGGTTGCGCGAACATCGCGAAGAAGGCGAGCGCAGGGGGTGAAGACCTACGTCTTTGACGCCAGCGCTCTACTTGCATTCCTCGAGGACAAACCTGCAGCGCAAAGAGTGGACGAATTACTGACCGATGCAACGCGCGGTCGCTCACAGATTCTTATGTCGGCAGTTAACTATGGCGAGGTCTACGGGAAGATACTTCGTGACTACGGGGCCGATCAAGCACGGGTAACCATCAGTGGAGTGTCCCCTCTGCCGATCGCCGTCTTGGATGCCACTGCGGCGAGAGCGCTGCTGGCCGCCGAAGTGAAAGTCAAGTACAAGCTGTACTACGCTGACAGCTTTGCCGCTGCCCTTTGTTTCGAGAACAAAGCAACGCTTGTCACCAGCGATTCAGATTTTCGAAGACTCGGGCACAGTTTTCCCGTGATCTGGCTGAAGCCTTAGCTGCAACCCCCATCCCCCGCATGTCTTACAGCTGACGGGTCCTCAGCTTCTTCAAGTGCAGCTCTGAGCCGCCGCGCCGATAGCTGACTTCATCCATCAAGCCACGCATGAGGTTGATGCCGCGGCCGTGCTGGGTGAGATTCGTTCCGACGCCAGTTGATTCGATGACTGCCGCGGTGTCGAAGCCTTCGCCGGGGTCCGTGATGACGATAGTGATCGCCTCGGGGGTGACATCAACGTAGCAGCGAATGACTTTGCTGGGATCGTTCCGGCAGCCGTGCAGCACGGCATTAGCTAGACCCTCTTGCAACGCGATCATGATATCGATTTCCTGCTGTTCGTCAGCGCAGTGTTCGTGCAGGAAGTCCATTACCCGGTCGCGCACCGCGATCATGGCCGCCGGGTCACCCGTGAAGACGAACTCACAGGCCAGCGCATCATGCTCTACGGATTGACTGCTTCCTGACAACAGTTGTCTCCACTATGCCGTCATGGCGCGCTGTTCTTCATGATTGTTCCGGGCCAGCTCAGGAGCAGCGGGGCCGGCAACTTGCAACACCGATTCCAGGTTGGTGAGCGCCATCAGCCGGCGGACGCACGGCGATGGATTCGCCAACATCAACAGACTGGCTTGCTGCCGGGCCCGGCAGTGAAGCTCAACCAGAAGTCCCAACCCGGCCGCGTCCATGGCGTAAACCTGTTGCAGATCGACCACCACGCGTGCTTCCGGTCGCGACGCTGCCATGCACCGCAGAGTCTCGGCTTCCACGCCAAGGACGAGCCGGCCCGAGCAAAGAAGTGTCACGACCTCCGGCGCACCCTGAATATCAATTCTCAGCATACCGATCCCCCAAACGTTCCTTCATACCCGTGTACGTCCGGGGTGTGCTATTTGTTTCGAAGCGATTTGGTTCGTATTCATTATGCGCAACTTCGATTGCAGAATGATGAATATGGGATTGAATACTCAGGTCCTGGAAGGCAGGATTGGACTCGCCGGTGTTCAGTTCTGACACATATGACACATATGAGATCGGAAGAGGCTGTCCCGGCCGTCACGCTAATGCTGCTGCATGTTCTGTTGCGCCCGCTGGAAGGCGTAGTCGCTGACGTGAACCGTTCCCTGGAACGGACGATTGATGTTGACGATGGCCACCAGCACCAGC
>PLBD01000031.1 GCA_003135315.1 Acidobacteriaceae bacterium
GAGTCGCTGCCGTTTCTTGAGGCAATCCGCCAGATGCGCCAGGAACTGGGGCGGGAGAACACCGTTTTCGTGCACCTGACGCTGGTGCCTTGGATTGCTGCCGCGCAGGAGTTGAAGACCAAGCCTACGCAGCACTCGGTCAAAGAGTTGCTGAGTATTGGCATTCAGGCGGACATACTGCTCTGTCGCTCCGATCGCAATTTGAGCCGCGAAATGAAGCAGAAAATTGCCGCGTTTTGCAACGTGGAAGAGCGGGCCGTGGTGGGCGCAACTACCGTGCCGTCGATCTACGAGGTGCCGCTGCGGTTCGCCGAGGCGGGGCTCGATGCGCTGATCCTGAAATACCTGCACAAGGATGCGCCGGAGGCCAACCTGGCTGCATGGAAAGACCTGGTGGATCGGTGCTACCACCCGAGGGATCATGTTTCGATCGCCATCGTCGGCAAGTATGTGGAGTATGAGGACAGTTACAAGTCACTCAAGGAAGCCTTGACCCATGGGGCGGTCTCGCAGCATTTGAAACTCAATGTTACCTGGATCGAGGCTGAGGGATTGGAATCAAAGACTCTGGATGATAGGAGTTATGAAGCCCAGTTAGAAGGATTCGACGGGATTCTAGTGCCTGGCGGATTTGGCAAGCGCGGCATCGAGGGCATGCTGAACGCCATCCGCTATGCGCGCGAAAAGCAGGTGCCTTATTTTGGAATCTGCCTCGGCATGCAGACTGCTTGCATCGAGTTTGCGCGCAACGTGTGCGGATTGAAGGACGCGAATTCAAGCGAGTTCGACCCGGCAAGCCAGCATCGGATCATCTACAAGCTGCGCGAATTGCTGGGAGTTGAGGAGATGGGCGGAACCATGCGTCTGGGCGCGTGGACCTGCATACTGCAGGAAGATTCGCTGGCCGCGAAGGCATACGGCGGAGCTACGGAGATCAGCGAGCGGCATAGGCATCGGTATGAGTTCAACCGCGAGTATGAAGCGCTGTTGACGGGTGGTGGGCTGCGGATAAGCGGGACAACTCCTGACGCGACTTATGTGGAGATTGTGGAGATTCCAGGGCATCCGTATTTCCTGGGGTGCCAGTTCCATCCGGAGTTCAAGTCGAAGCCGCTGGAGCCGCATCCGCTGTTCGCGAATTTCGTGAAGGCGTCGTATGAGAACCGGCTGCGCCGTGAACAGGCGCGCCAAGGGGTTGAGGTGGAGATGTTTCACCGGCCGGAAAAGGTGAAGCACTGAAAAGCAGCAATTAGCAGCTAGCAATTAGCAATTAGCTGACGATTGAGACAATCCGTGCTTTGTATCAGGGCACAACTTTAGTTGTGCCGAAGGACGGTCCATCAAGTGCAGGGCTTTAGCCCCTGCAGAAACCGGGCTTGCAGGGGCTGAGGCCCAAGTCATTTATTCGCTGTTGCGGCACGTCTAAAGACGTGCCCTGATACAAAGCGGGCAGCAAGCGGGTTCGCTGATTGCTAGGTACTAATTACTTGTTGCTAATCGCTGGTTGCTAGTCGCTAATTGCTAATTGCTAATTGCTAATTGCTAATTGCTTTCTTCCTTCCAAGTCGGCGACGTAACTATCGGCGGAGGACAACTGTTCCTCATCGCCGGGCCTTGCGTCATTGAGAGCGAAGCCCACGCGCTCAAGATGGCCGAAGCGATCTCGGCCATCGCTCGCCAAAAGAAGCTGCCGTACATCTTCAAAGCTTCTTACGACAAGGCCAATCGCACATCGATCCGCAGCTTTCGCGGGCCGGGGCTCGAAGAAGGACTTCGCATTCTGCGCAAGGTGCGGGAGACGGCGAAGGTTCCTGTTCTCACGGATGTTCACGAAGCTGCTGACGTACCGCGCGTCGCCGAGGCCGTCGATGTGATCCAGATCCCGGCGTTCCTCTGCCGCCAGACGGATTTGCTGATCGCGGCAGGGAAGAGCGGCTGCGCGGTCAACATCAAGAAGGGACAATTCGTTTCGCCGTGGGACATGCGCCACGCGGTCGAGAAGGTTCGCGAGGCCGGCGGTGAACGCGTCTTCCTCACCGAACGCGGCTCGAGCTTCGGCTACAACAATCTGGTTGTCGATATGCGCTCGCTGGCCATCATGCGCAAGTTCGCTCCCGTGGTCTTCGACGCGACGCACTCGGTGCAGCTGCCGTCGGCTGGCGATGGCGAGGTTGCGGCAAGCGGCGGACAGCCGGAATTCATCCCCCTGCTGGCGCGCGCAGCCGTCGCCGCAGGCGTAGACGGCGTCTTCCTCGAAGTGCACGACAATCCCGCTGAAGCAAAATCCGATGGCGCTAACGCGCTCGATCTGAAGCTTCTGCCTGAAGTGCTCGACCAGCTGATGGCGATTCAGAAGGCCTTGCACTAGCTGTTTGTGCGAAGTCCCTGGCCGTCGCGAACGAAAAGGAGATCCCTCCTCCGGCTGAAGCCGTCGTCGTGATGACAATCTTCGGTTAGGCGTTACGACGTGTTGGGGATGTTCGATCCCGATCGGCAAGAAGAAGCTATGCCCAGCGTCCTCCGCACTCCTCGAGCGGTTAACGACCGGCATTCCTACTGGAGCGCTTCCTTCAATGCCGATTTTGCCCTTTAGCTGGCCGAAAGCTGCCCTTTGGCCGTAAAATATTGGGAGATTCCCAGTTGCTCGCTATCCTCTTCGATAGGTCCCAACTGACCGCGATACCATTGTGTCCAGCTGATGTGGTCTGAGTCGCTCCCGCCAGCGCCGGACAAATAAAAGGAGTTCGATTTGCCCAAGAAACACTATCTATTTACCTCCGAGTCGGTGACCGAGGGTCACCCCGACAAGATCGCCGACCAGATCTCCGACGCGATCCTCGACGCCTGCATTAAAGAAGATCCCTACAGCCGCGTGGCTTGCGAGACCTTGACCGCAACCGGGCTGGTCGTCATTGCCGGCGAAATCACTACCAAGGCTTATGTCGATTTCCAGAGCCTGGTGCGGGGCGTAGTCGCCTCCATCGGGTATGACAACGCGCTCTACGGCTTCGACTCCAATACCTGCGCGGTGATCTCCAGCATCAACAAGCAGTCGGGCGACATCGCCATGGGCGTTGACACTGGCGGCGCCGGCGATCAGGGCATGATGTTTGGCTATGCCTGCAACGAAAACGCCAACTACATGCCAACGCCAATTTTCCTGGCGCACAAATTGTGCGAACGCCTCACCGAAGTCCGCAAGAACGGCACGCTCCCTTACCTCCGGCCCGATGGCAAATCGCAAGTCACAGTTGAATACGACGAGAACCACAAGCCCGTCCGCATCGACGCCGTCGTCATTTCCAGCCAGCACTCGGAGACGGTTTCCAACGAAGAGCTGCGCGCCGACATTTTGAAGCACGTTATCCAGGCTTCGCTGCCCGAGAAAATGCTGGACGAGAACACCAAGTACCACATCAATCCGACCGGGCGTTTCGTCATCGGCGGACCGATGGGCGACACCGGACTGACTGGCCGCAAGATCATTGTCGATACCTACGGCGGCATGGGCCGTCACGGCGGCGGCGCGTT
>PLBD01000040.1 GCA_003135315.1 Acidobacteriaceae bacterium
GCATCCTCGCGTTTTCACCAGATCTCCGGCGCCGGCGGTTCCATGTGCCACTGCGCAAATGTGATTTCTACGACGATCGGGCACTGTGCCGCGACGTGCGTCGCAAGCTGGAGTTTTGGCTCGATCCAGCCGCCCTACATACACTCTGGGACCGCACCTGGAATCAGTGGAAGCATCTGTTGGGGACCAAGATCGAGGTCGAAGGCACGTTCGTACAGAGCGGCAAATACCGCAAGCGTCGCGGGGAGTGGGAACTCGTTTCCTGGGAAACTGCGTTGCCGAGCAGGCTGGAGGTCAAGCTGCCACGCGATTTTCAACAGCAAACGGAGTCTGCCAAAGCTACCTATCATCGCTTCGGCCAGTACTCGCGATCATTGGATCAGATCCGGCTGCGCCTGGAACATCGGGCGGTCGAGCGAGCGGANNTTTCGCGATGAATACATTTTCGACGTTGAGAAAGCCGTCGTCGTCGAAACCCCTCAGCTGGGCCACGCGACGTACGTGTTCGCCAAGCCTAGGAGTATGGACAATTTTCTAGCTCTGTACACCAAGATCACTAAGGACGACATCCGGCGAAACCGCAACAACGCCGCCGAGCGGCTGGGCTTTCTGGGGCGCGTGATTCACGGCACCAATCCCAAGGCGTGGCTCAAGGAAGTCAGACAACGCATCGGTGAGAGGATCGACTTCGCGTCGACCATGGCGGAGTGCATCACGAACTGATCACCACGCATTTTCCTGGGCATTCGCTTGGGCCGGCTGCTTCGGGCGCATGCGATGCTGTGACCAGTCAAAGTGTGATCGGTGAAATAAATCTGCACGCCGGATGGCTTGATTGGTTCCAATCCCTGACCTGGTGCGAGTCGAAACGTAAGCGCTGAATCGAAGCGGTTTGGCTGCTCGCCGAGCTGATGCGGACCTAACGGCTGGGTTCAAGCCTCTGTTTTGCCAATCCCGGGCACTGCATGGAACCGTTTCGAAAACGACTTGGATAAAACAACCCCACCGACGTTGGCCCGCGCGGGGCAAGGGCAACAACGGTCATTTGACCAAAAATCCATTTCAGACTAATTAGAGTTTCCCGGTCTGCCGCTCCTGCGGTCGGCGACCGAAGGAAGCTCATTGAGAGGACTACATGTCTGCTCGCTCTCAGCCGGCGCAAAAGGGCACGACCGTTTTCAGCCGTCTCAAAAGTCCTGCCCAACTCGCTTGGAGCAACTGAGCACGATGCGTGGTTTTGTCGGAGGCAGCAATGGGAAGTGTAATTGAAAATCTGTCCAACTCGAGGATGGCAATTGCTCCGGATACCACCCGGCCAATTGAGCAATTGAAGACGCCGGATCACGTTTTAGTGAGCCGTGAATTGCGTCCGATTGCTATTCACGGAATGGAACGCTTCATCGACGCCGGGAAAGCTGCCGAGTTCGTCCAGTTGAACCGAAAAACGCTTCTACGCTTTGCGCGAGAAGGATCCATCCCGGCGCATCCATTGGCCGGCAACAAGCGTCGCAAGTGGAGATTCTTGATCTCTGAACTGGACGCCTGGGCACGGGCCAAGGTAAATTCGACCAGCGACCGCTGCCAGAATTCAAGGAGTGAATGAATGCTGGCACGTTATCAGAACGGTTGTCTGCAGAAGACGACCCGGAAGGACGGCGCAGAACGATGGCAATTTCGCTGGCTGGAGAAGATTGCGGATGGAACCTCACGCGAGCGGAAGAAAACCATCGGTCTCGTCAAAGACTATCCCGAACACAGCAAGAAGCTGCAGGACCTGCTCGCTGGACTGCGGCTCAACATAAACACCGATGGCCCAACGAAACTGACTTCGGTCACCATGTCAGCCGCAGTTGAGCACTACATGCAGCACGAGCTGGCCGACAATGGCGCTGAAGGCAAAGCGTACTCGACACGAAACCGAAAGACGCTGGTTCTGAAGCGATGGGTCTTACCGCAATGGCGAAATCACGATTTGCGAGCCATCAAGACCGTTGCGGTGGAACAGTGGCTGAAGACCCTTCTGACCGCCAAATTTGGGAAACCCAAACCCCTGGCAGGAGGCACGAAAGAGAAAATTCGCGACGCTATGAGTGCTGTCTTTAACCACGCAATCCGCTGGGAATTCACCGACAGGAATCCCATTACCGGCCCTCACAAAGGCTCAGGCGTGCGCGTCTCGGGAAAGCGAGAGCGTACACCAGAGATTCTTGATGTGGAGGAAATGCAACTTCTTCTTGCATCCCTCGGAGTGCGGGAGAGGGCCATGGTATTTCTCGACATGCCGGCGGGGCTGCGCCGGGGTGAGTTGGCCGGTCTCAGATGGGAGGATGTGGACTTCAAGCATTTGCATCTTAATGTGAGCCGGTCACTGGTGGATCAGCACGTTGGTCCGGTCAAAACTGAGGTGTCAAGAAAGCTGATGCCGATCGACGAATACGTTGCTCGCGATCTGATGGCTTGGTACGAGCAAACGCCTTACAAGCAACCTTCCGATTACCTGTGGGCAACCGACGCTAATCGCGCCGGTTCGAAGCGGGGCAAGCAGCCGGTTTGGCTGAGCACGGTGATGCGTGACCATATCCAGCCGATGGCCAGGCGGCTCGGCATCAACAAAGGAATCGGCTGGCACACCTTTCGCCATACGTTCTCAACGCTGCTCAAAAGCAACGGAGAGGACGTGAAAGTTGTGCAGGAGCTGTTGCGGCACTCTACGTCGCGAATGACGCTGGACACCTACACGCAGGCTTTGAGCCCGGATAAAAGGGCGGCACAGAGCCGGGTGGTGGGGATGATTCGGCCAAAAACAACTTGTACCGTCGTTGTACCGCAGGAAACTGACCAAATCAGCCGCAAGTCTTTGAAAAGATTTGGCGTCCCCGGCGGGATTCGAACCCGCGTTACCGCCGTGAAAGGGCGNNGGGCTAGACGACGGGGACGCTTCGGTGGCGGGCAGAACCTCGATAGTAGCAGTCGCTTGGAAAGGGTGTCAAAGAGCGTAGTGCGGCAGCTTGCTGACGCGCGACTCGGAATAACGAAGGGCCGCCGCCGTTCGCGGGGAAGTTGGCGCCCGACAGCAGGACTGGCATGGTACCGGGGCCGCATGTCGCCCTGCTGTTGTCAGCGCCACCCTCCAGCGGATAAATTGCGGCGCAATATAGGCGGTGTTACACTTTGCTCACCACGCGCTGAGCGGGAGTAGATTGAGCCGATTTGCGGGCGCCTGAGCCCGCAGGCGAAACCCCGAGTGCAGCGAGGGATCTACAGAGTGAGCGGGAGTAACTCAGT
>PLBD01000158.1 GCA_003135315.1 Acidobacteriaceae bacterium
AAACCAAACGGCACCACTACCCAAACTGCCAGCGCATTGCTAATGCGCGGATGGCAGCGAGCGAATTTCGCCCTAGACTTCGCTTCCCTTCGGCACTTTTGATTCAGAGGAATCGCCGGGCTGCGCAGTCTGCTCCGCGATAGCCGAACGGTACGACGCTTCTTTCCACAGACTGGTGGGCTGCACGAAATAAACCCGCACCGCGGCCAGCGAAGCCGCCATCAGCACCACGAAAGTGCGGACGGGCGACGTAACTTTCTTCAGGGGAATGCCATCGGAGACAACCGGATCCAGCGCCGCCAGCGCGTAGAACAGCCCCTGTCCCCAGCCGGCCACCGCCCGCCAATAAGGCGGCAGACCGATGGTCGCCAGCGCCACCGCGATCATGCAATACGGTATGACGATGCGGCCATATTTTCCGGAGATAAAGTGGAACCGCATCCGGTTTCGCGAGCTCAGCAGCTCAGGCATGATCTTCAACATCTGATACAGGCCCGCCTGAAGCCGCACCTTCCGCCGAAACTCCGAGTGCAACACCGTCGGGAAGTCATACATTGTGGCAGTCGGCTCCAAAAGGATTCGGTAGCCCTGGAAGAATGCGACCAGCGGTTCGTAGGCGTCGTCCAGCAGCGTACCCGGTGGCAATGGCGTCCATAGCGAACGGCGCATGGCTGCGAAAGCGCCGGTGTAACCGAAGGTCGAGTCGATGCGGGTCATCCGCTGCCGGATCCACAGCTCGTAGCGCCAGTAGAGGCTGGTTGTCGCCTCCTCGTAGGTTTCACCTTGCATGATGAGGGTTTGCGGACTGACGGAGCCGACCTTGGGATCGCCGAAGCAGGCAATCACGTTGCGCAGGCAGTCGCGATCCAGCGTCTGGCGCACGTCGTTGAGGACCAGGATGTCTCCCGACACCAGCGGCACGCCGGCATTCAGGGCAGCGGCCTTGCCTCCGTGGGGAACGCGCAGAAACCTCACGCCGTCTTTGGCGAAGCTGCGCGCGATCTCGTCGGTGCGGTCGGTGGAACCATCGGAGACAACCAGGACTTCCATCAGTTCGCGGGGATAGTTTTGGGCGAAGATGTCCTTCAGTTTGCGCTCGAGGAATTTGTCGCCGTTGTAAACCGCGATGACGAAGGAGACGGTCCGCAGCTTGTCGTCTTTGCGGACCGGATTGTCAGAGCGCCCGGCAAGGAAATCGAGCAGCAGGGGATAGCCAAACAGCGCGTAAAACATGACCGCGCAGGCCAGCGTGAAGACGGCGACACAGATGATCTGGACAGGACCCAACATCGCGCACCTAATAAGATACAGGAAGCGCGCAAGCAGGCGTTGGGTTTGCCGGTCAGGTGTGGGCGGCGCTTTCAACCGCACGGGTTTGCCGGCAAGCGGCGCTTTTCCCATGTATCGTTTGGCCGGTTCCGCTCATCAGATACGTTGGTTTGCACAGTCTGATTTTGCTGGTATCCATCCTTGATAAGCCGGAGAGCAATTTATGAAAGCAGCCGTGGTAAAGCAGCCCAACACTCCATTGGTAATCGAAGATCGCCCGCGTCCGGAACCGAAAAGCGGCGAGGTGGTAATTCACGTTCATGCCTGCGGGGTCTGCCACAGCGACCTCATGGTGCTGTTGGGACTTTTCCCTTTTGCAAAATATCCCATGGTTCCCGGTCACGAAGTCGCGGGCGTGGTGGAGAAGGTTGGGCCGGGCGTGGTCTGGCCGAAGGTTGGCGACCGCGTTGGGATGCCGTGGCTGTTCTCCTCCTGCGGGCACTGTAAGATGTGCGTGCAGGGCGACGAAGTGATGTGCCCGTTCGCGGAAGTAACCGGCGTTAATCGAGACGGTGGTTATCAGGAGTACATGCTGGCGCCCGCAGCCTATGTTGCCCCGATTCCCGACGGATTGAGTTTCGTTGAAGCCGGTCCGCTGATGTGCGCGGGACTGACCGTTTTCAACGCACTGCGCAACGCGAAATTTCAGTCCGGACAGAAAGTCGCGGTCATCGGACTCGGCGGCCTGGGACATCTGGGGGTGCTCTACGCCAAGGCGATGGGCGCGCGCGTCGCAGTGATCTCCAATACGCCCGACAAGGAAGCGGAGGCGAGAGAGCTTGGCGCCGACCACTTCATCAGTGCGAAGTCGGAGAAGTCGGGCGACGCGCTGAAAGAGTGGGATGGCGGAGCCGACATCATTCTGGCAACCGCCCCCAGCTCGGAATCCGCAACCGATGCCTTCCCCGGTCTGGCACAGGATGGCACCCTGGTTCTGCTCGGAGTGGGGCCGGGCGACGTCAAAGCTTCTCCCATGGATTTGGTAGGTGGGCGGCGTCACCTGATGGGCTCGCCATCCGGCAGCCGCAAAGACATTCGCGCAACGCTGGACTTCTCGGACCATCACCGCGTAGTGCCGCGCGTCACCAACTTCTCCCTGGAAGATGCCGGCAAAGCGCTGGACATGATGCACCAGGGTAAGCTGCGCGGCCGCGCCGTGCTGGTATTCGACTGACCTCGACGCGCAGCGGCGCGATGGCGGCGGTTTGTCCGCGATATAATCAGAACTTTACTGCAACGTCGAGTTCCAGCTGTAGACCTCGCGGAAGGAAAATATGCCAACAGACATCATCATGCCCCAGATGGGGGAATCGATTTTTGAAGGGACCATCACCAAGTGGCTGAAGCAGCCGGGAGAAAAAGTTCAGCGCGATGAGCCGCTGTTTGAAATTTCAACCGATAAAGTCGATGCCGAAATTCCAGCGCCTGCATCCGGCACTTTGCAGGACATCAAGGTGCAGGCTGGAGCCACCGTCCAGGTGAATACCGTAGTGGGCACCATCGCCGAGGAAGGAGCAGCCGTTCCCGCTGCCGCAGCCGCTGCGCCGCCAAAGTCAGCGGCCGGAGATGGCGGCGCAACAAAGCCGGAAGCTGCGCAGAAGATTCCTGCCGACCTTTCCGAGGGCGAGAAAATTGGTTTGGAGCGGCAACAGCAAGGAAGGGTCGAAGAAGATGTGGACGCCGGCGAGCAGGAGCGCGTTCGCTCCAGTCCGCTGGTCCGTCGCATCGCCAAAGAGAACAACGTCGATCTGACCAAAGTCTCGGGCAGTGGTGTGGGCGGGCGAATCACCAAAGACGACATCGAGGCGTTCATCGCAAAGCACGGAGCAGGCGCACCCGCAGCGGCTCCAACTCCCGCGCCAACTGTTCCGACTGCCGTTCCGGCGGCGATGCCCGCAGTCACAGCGCCGTTGCAGCCGGTGGGCGGCGTCACTCCGGGCGAAGTCGTGCCCATGTCGGTCATGCGCAAGAAGATTGCCGAGCATATGGTGATGTCGAAGCGCACCAGCGCGCACGTTCACGGCATCTTCGAGGTCGACGTCACCCGCATCGTCAAACTCCGCGAAAGCATGAAGGGCAAGTTCGAGCAGGCCACCGGCAACAAGCTCACCTACACGCCGTTCTTCGCGCGCGCCGTGATTCACGGCATCCGCAAGTGGCCCATCATCAATTCGTCGGTTGAAGGCGACAACATTCACTACCACGCCTCCATCAATCTCGGCATCGCGGTCGCGCTCGATTGGGGGCTGATCGTTCCGGTGGTGAAGAACGCCGAAGAGCGCAGCTTCGTCGGATTGCAGCGCGCGATCAGCGATCTCGGCGAACGCGCCCGCAGCAAGAAGCTGAAGCCCGATGAAGTCCAGGGTGGGACCTTTACGATCACCAACCCCGGCATCTTCGGCGCGAAGTTCGGGCTGCCGATCATCAATCAGCCGCAGGTCGCCATCATGGGCGTCGGCGGGATCACCAAGAAGCCTGTCGTAGTGACCGACCGCGATGGCAACGATGCAATCGCGATCCGCTCCATGATGCACCTCAGCATCGGCTACGATCACCGCATCATCGACGGCGCTGTCGCCGATCAGTTCATGGATGAAGTGAAGAAGTTCCTGCAGAACTGGAATGAGGAGTTGCTGTAGGCGAGCAGCCTTTCAGAACTACGTTCGACATCGGGTCGACTGCTTCGCGCAGTCGGCCTTTTCCTTTTCTGACGAAAATGTTCCACGTGGAACATTTGCAAAATATCACAAAGTAACCTGCTAAGCGATTGAAAACACGAGGTCCGCCGCACTTCGGTGCTAATGAACGAACGCTCGTTCGAAGCGCATCCCCAAGCTCAAAACCCGCCCGTCACTCCAGCCGGTTGATCACCGACGCCACATACCCCGCTCCGAAGCCGTTATCAATATTCACCACGGTCACGTTCGACGCGCACGAGTTCAACATTCCCAGCAGCGCCGCGATTCCCTTGTACGAAGCTCCGTAGCCCACGCTGGTCGGCACCGCGATGACCGGCACGCCCACCAGCCCTCCTACTACGCTCGGCAGCGCACCTTCCATTCCCGCGCACACTACGATGACGCGCGCCTGCGTCAACGCCTCCCGCCGCGCCAGCAGGCGATGAATGCCGGCCACACCGACGTCATACACATGCTGCACCTCGTTGCCCATGATCTGCGCCGTAACCACCGCCTCCTCCGCGACGGGAATGTCGCTAGTGCCCGCCGACACAACAACGATCTTGCCTTTGCCATAAACCGTTGCGTCGCGCGTCAGAGTGATCGCGCGCGCCAGCTCATGAAATTCGGCTTTGCGGAATTTGCGCTTCACCGCGCGAAACTGCTCCGGCGAAACCCGCGTGGCCAACACGTTACGGCCATGCTTCGCCAGCCTGGCAAAAATCTCCGCCAGCTGTTCCGGCGTCTTTCCCGGTCCAAAGATTATCTCCGGCATTCCCGCCCGCAACGCCCGGTGATGATCGACGTTGGCAAATCCCAGGTCTTCGAAGGGCAGATGCCGCAGTCTCTGCACCGCTTCATCGGGCGAGACCTTGCCCCGCTTCACCTGCTCGAATAGCTTTTTGAGCGATGCCGTATCCATGGTTCGACTAGTTTCCAGTTTCGCGTTCGAAGTTTCAAGTGGAAGCTCAACTCGCCTTCCTTCAGAATTGGGTTTGTATCAGGGCGCGGCTCCAGATTCTGCGTCTGCGCGAGAATTAGGTTTCACCTTCGGCGGCGGAGTATGACCCACGAAAAAACAACCCCGGAAGGGGTGGATGTGCAGTTAGCCCAGGACGGAGCGAAACCGGGGCCCCAGATTCGCGCCTCTTTTGCGCGAATTGGGGTGGGAAGCGGAGTCTTGGGTAGGGCGAAAAGAAGTACCCGAGTCCCTCGGGGACGGCACGCTTCTCACGCACTCACTGCGGCCGTGCCGCAGCCCGCCTTCAAAGCCCGGGCTTTGGCCCTGCAAATTCCGCCCGAGAATCCTTGCCTTTAGCACCCCGTGACTTACTACTGTTTTCTGCGCCCCTCGCCCCCAGCGCCGTAGGCGCGGCATAGTCTAGCCCAGCACGCAGCCGCAGGCGGAGTGCCGGGTAATCCGGATAGAATCATTGGAGTCCCGTAGGGACGACACCATGCCCGACCCAACTCCCCGAATCCTCACCGTCGCCATCACCGGCGCCAGCGGCTCCATCTTCCCCAAACACTTGTTGGATGCCTTGGAACGCGACGAACGCGTGGGCGCCATCAACCTCATCCTCTCCGACAGCGGTCTGCGCGTGATGGCCGAAGAGCTCGGCGTATCCGGCCGCAACGAAGTCGTAGCCAAGCTCTTGGGGCGCGCCGCCAACAAGATTCAGCAGCAAAACAACAACGACATCGGCGCTAACGTCGCCAGCGGATCGTACGCCACGGATGCCATGATCGTGCTGCCGTGCAGTATGGGAACGCTGGCCCGCATCGCCAATGGCATGGCGATTCACCTCATTGAGCGCGCCGCCGATGTCTGCCTGAAAGAGCGTCGCCCGCTGGTCTTGTGTGTGCGGGAAACGCCCTTCAATCGAATTCACCTGCGCAACATGACCCTCGCTGCCGAAGCCGGAGCGACCATCTTCCCCATCATCCCGGCCTTCTACTTTCACCCCGCCTCCACCGACGAGATCGCTCGCGAGTTCACCAACCGCGTGCTGGCGCACGTCGGCCTGCCGCAGCCGGGCGCGTACAAATGGAAAATGGAGTAGAGTCGGCGTTCAGTGTTGTGAGCTGGGCTGAGATTGCGGTGCTGTGTTCGTGTGCGCCGGTGCTTGTTGCTGGGGGCGGTAGGCCCATCCGCCCGGGCGCCAGCGCAGAGTGTTCGGATTCGTGTAGTCGGCGTAGTGATAGCTCAAGGCAATGGCGTTGCTCTTGCCTCTCTCATTCGCCACGGATGCTTCAAAGTAATACTGGCCGCGAATAAGGCTGTCGCCGGCGGGCAGCGGCGCCTCGAATTCCAGGCTCGAACCATCAGGAGATGGAACGTTGCTCACCACCGCGCTTCCAATCTTCACGGTGTTGCCTGTTCTAGTGAATCCTTGGCCGCGCACTCGGATCGTGTCGCCCGGTAAAACGCCGTTGTTGGGATATAGGAGCGAGATCGAAACGGAAGCACCTTTCGGCGCAGTTACGGTTAGCGTCACGTCGTTGCTGCGAACCATCTCTCCCACGATCTCGATCTGATATACGCCTGGCGAAAATGGCACGCCGCAGAAAGTCGGGTGCCGGTCGTTAACCCGCGGACATTCGACGATACCCGCCCGATTCGGAGGTACAGGGACGCAATTGCCGCCAATGTCGACATATCCCGGCTGGTCGCAACTCACAATAGTTCTGGACTGAGGAATCTCTAACCTCATCGACTTCCCGTCCGGAGCGACCGCCGCAGGCGCCATCGTTAGATCCGGAAGCGTGACAAAACATGGCTCGAGATTGAAGTTCTTCAAACCGAAACCGCTGCCGTGAAGCGTGACTATTGCACCCGGGGCGGCCGTCAGCGGCTCGATCCTCGAGATCACGATGGGTGGCTTCAGTTCGAAAGTCTTCAGCATTGTCACGACATCGCTCAGGACTCGTTCGAGTTCCGGTGTTCCTTTCTTGGGCAGCGCATTCACGTCGTCGGTGTCATACGAGAGGGTGATCGTGTATTCGCTCTCACTGCCTGCACCAGCGAAATAAGAACCGAACCATGCAGTCCTGCCGTCCGCTGGAAATTTGCAGTCGTTTGCGACATTTTCCTTGGTGTCATCGGTATAAAGCTCCACCAGCGACAGCGTTCTCGTAATGGCGACCACGTGATCTGATTAAGCGCAAAGTATCCAGCTCGGCTGCAACACCTCCTCCCGGACCGCTTGAACGCTGCGCATTCCATCAGTGACTTCCTCAAATCTTCCGCCTTCCACTCCGCTGGCATGCACATAGATGGGGTTGACGGTGAGGACGTACTTGCCATGACTGACCTTGAGCAGCGGCGGCTTGGAACTGTCGACCGTCCATCCTGGCAGGATCGCCATCCTGACATACTGATTTTCAAAATTGTTCCGCACCGGCATTGGGCTTTGCGCGAAGGGAACTTCCATCGCGGCAAGGAAGACGACGAGGGCCGCCGCTGTCTTGCCAGCCATGAGGCGAAATATAGCACGGATTCTGGCGGCCCTTCCGGCTTCCCATAACTTGACGCAAACTCACGTGATGTTCAGGTCACGGGGACCTTTGCTTTTCAATAACATAGCCCTGTGACGCAGCTCACCATTCAATGTGAGATTGTCCCGCTAAAGGGCCAATTCCGTCCGTTCAGCCCATCCTGCTTGGCTCGTTCGGCTCAGGTCAAGACCCTAGTAACAGTAGAGATGTGTTGAGCTTGGCCCACGTGGGGTAGCAGCACCATCATCTAAAACTTCGAGAGGCGTAAATGCATAAACCCGTAAAGTATGTTGAAAAGGCCGTGACCTATGCCGCCAGAGGCGCGTGGGTGGTTTTCGACAAACTGAACAGCATCCATCCCAATCCTTCGTTTACGCCCAAGTGGTCTGACAAACCGCTGCTCAAGTCCTACCAGAAATCCAAGCCGCCGCTCGGCTGGCCGCGCGCCACCGATTCTCTTTGCCCCAAGTGCGTGCCCGAAATTCGCCAGCAGATCATCGATGGCAAGCTGCCCGTCGAAGTGCTGATGAACGAGAAGGCCGGCGAAATTAAAGCTCAGATCATCGAGCGCGATGGCAAAATCCTGATGGTGAAGGACTGCCCGACGCACGGCCACTTCGAAGACGTGATGGCCATGGATACCGCGTTCTTCAAGCACCTGGAAGAAGTTTTCCCCGGCCGCGACATCCGCGCCCACAACGCCATCACCATCAAGCCGCGGCGTCAGATGTCGGTGCAGTTCTCCGGCGGCGAGCCCACGCTGTCGCCCTACTTCCTCGACGCGGTCGCGTACTCGCGCAAGGTCGGTTACAACAGCGTGCAGGCGGCGACCAACGGCATCGAATTCGCCAAGAGTTTTGAGTTCGCCAAGCAGGCCGCGGAAGCCGGTCTGCGTTACGCCTATCTTCAGTTCGACGGCATCGGCAATGCCGCCAACTCGCATCGTCTGGTCGGCAATCTTTTCGATGTGAAGCTCCAGGCCATCGAAAACCTGCACAAAGCCGGCGTCGAAATTGTCCCCGTCGTCACCATCGTCAACGACCTCAACAACGAGCAGGTCGGACGCATCATTCAGTTCGCGCTCGACAATCCCAAGCGCATCTCGTTCCTCTCGTTCCAGCCGGTTTCGTTTACCGGACGCGACGAGGCCATCACCGACGAGCGCCGCGCGGCGCAGCGCTACACCCTGTCGCATCTGGCGCACGACGTGAAGAACCAGACCGGACTGGGCGAGCCCACCCGCGACTGGTTCCCCATCTCCTTCATGAGCACCTTCTCCGACTGGGCCGATCTGGTACACGGCCCCGATAAAGATTGGGGATCGCTGAGCTGCGGCTGCCATCCCAACTGCGGTGTCGGCATGGCCGTCATGATCGACAAAGAAACCAAGGAAGCAGTTCCGGTCACGGCGTTCCTGAACGGCGACACCATCGCGAAAGATATTGCGAAGGTAAACGATGCGGCGCGCGGCAAGTGGATGTCGATTGTGGGCATGACCCTGGCGCTGCTGAAAAATTACGATCCGTTCAAATCGCCCAAGCACTTCAAGTTTGCCGACCTGCTGAAGAAGTTCGACAAGACCTTCGGCGCAACCGGCAAAGATTATGGCAAGGTCAGCGGCGACCGCACCGAGACCGACATCGAGCGCCGCCGCCGCGATCGCTGGAACTTCCTCTTCGTTGCCGGCATGTGGTTCCAGGACC
>PLBD01000543.1:0-5457 GCA_003135315.1 Acidobacteriaceae bacterium
CGCCGACACTGTCACTACTGTTGTCGTTTTCATCCCGGTCTTGAATCAGGCTCCAAACTCCGCGCGCAACTGCGGGCTCGCAGCTATCGCCTGCCGCTAAATCCACCGCCGCTTCGGCCGCCGCCACCCCAACGATCGCCACCACCGCCCCAGCGGTCACCGCCGCTCGAGGAGTGCTGATACTGCGAGAAGCGCTGGCTTTGCTGGGCCCCGCGCGACCGGTCTTGGGCTTCCTGGTCTATGTCGGAGGATCCGCTGCTCGGCTTATACCCGCTCGATCCCGAGGGATGTTGCTGGTTGTAACTCTGCGCCTTCTGCTGATCAGCCGAGTAATTCGGGTTGCTCTGGGCTTTCTGCTGGGCCGATGCGTAGTTTGGATTGCTGCTCGTGGGATGTTGCTGGTTGTAGCTCTGGGCCGAAGTTGTAGTTGGCTTCTGCACGTCGTTCCAGCTGCCGTTGTCGTACTTCTGCCAGCCGGAGCCGGTGTTCTTATAAACGTTGCCGTCGTGGCCGGCATACATGCCGCCGTTGGCCGTTTTGCCGGCCGCGGTATTCCCGTACGCCGTGCTGGTAGCCGCGCCCTTCCCGCCTGCCGACGTCTGCACCGTTCCTGCTGAGCCGTAGGCGTTGCTGGCGTGTTGGGTGTATGCCGTATTGCCGTTCTTGCTGACTACGGATTGTCCCCAGGACCCATAGGCATTCGAGCCCTGTCGAGTCGCACCATAGGCGCCGGTGTACGGGTTATAGGCTTCGCCAACACTGCGACTGCCGTACGCGGTCGAAGCCGTCGCTCCGCGCGCGTAGGTCCCGGTGTTGGGATTGTAGGAAGTTCCCCAATGCGCGCTGCCGTAAGGTCCGTAGGCCGATCCTCCATAGCCATAAGCGCCGGTATAAGGATTGTAGGTGTGGTAGCCGTAAGTGGCCGCGTAGGGATAATAGAATCCACCATACACATAAGGCGGATAGTAGTAGCCAGTGCCGCTGGCCACTATCGCGCCAACGGCGGCGCCGGCAACGAACATTCCCATGTATCCCGCGGTGTAACTGGCCGTCACATTGCCGTCTGAGGCTGCTACCTGGGTCACATAGGTAACGTTGTAAACCGGGGAACTCGGCGGAATGGTGTAGATGACCTGGGGCACGGTCTGCGCTGTCTGCCAGGGCCCTTGAGCACTAAAGGAAACGAACCATACGCCCTGATAGCACAGGTAATATTCGTTGCCAACCTGAATCACTTTGTTGGGTGTGTTGGTCGCATATAGCAGCGTTGTACCTTCGATGGGCTGGAACTGCGGCGCGCCAACGTAGGATACCTTCACTTCTGCCGGAGCCTGCGCCGCGTTCACTGTAACCGTGGTCGGGATCTGCGCGATCAGAACGGCATCTTCGGCTTCCGGCGTTCCCGGCACCGAGGCCAAAACCTTCCCAGCGGCACTGCTGGGAGGGATCTGGGCAAAATCCGGGGGCAGGTTGTAACTGGCGAACGTCCACGGCCCCATCATTGGCGTGGTGGAGGTGAACCAGCGGCCCGACGTCAGGTAGTAGAAAGCGCCGGTCGGAGCGTACTTGAAGACGGGGCTGTCGGTGTTGGAGGCATAAGAAAGCTGGGTGCCGGGAATCGGCGTCCATTGCGGACGTCCGCCGAAAACAACGATCTCCGCCGGTGTGGCGCTGTAGTAAACCATGGGTGAACTGGACGCGCTTCCCGGCGGTGGCGGGATAAATCCCTTCAAGCTGGTGAAATTCGCATTGTCCGGGACCTTCGACATCTGCTTGGGCAACTGGCTGGTCGGCATCCATGTGCCTCCCAGACTGGTGCAGCTGAGCCAGCCTTTGCCGTCGAACAGATAGTAGGTGGAGCTGCCCTGCTCCACGAACACCGGCCAGTTGGCGTTCACGATGAACTGAAGATTAGAATTCGCGATCGGCGCCATCGCCGGAGCTCCATTCACCAGAAGCAGGATGGCCGGGCGCATGCTGATGAAGATGGCCGGCGGCGTGTTGTTCACGTCTGCAACCGGCGGGGTCTTGGTCTTCTTCACGCTCGCTACCAGGCGGTCCAGCGAGATGGTCATAGTGGCCGCCGGGTTGAGGAAGGTCCTTACCAGTTGCTCCATCTGCGACGCGGTCGCGGGATCGAGTGACGGAAACGTCACGCCGGTGATCTGCGGATTGCTGAGAAGGACGGTGTGGTCGTCCATGTTGACGGCGGACTGCAACTGCACCGTCACCACGCCCACATGGCTCTTGCCGCCCGTGGGGGTCAGGCTGAACGCCATGCGTGCGTCCACTTGCTGATAATTCTTCCAGTCGTCAACTTGCGGCTGGTAGAGAATGACGGTCCCGCCAGGCTTGGTGATTTGGCGGGGCCAAGCTCCCGGATCCTGCGCCAGGCCCAGGGCCGAGGAAATCAGGCCCGCCAGCAATAGCCAGAAAATCGTTCTTAGATTGCGCAACATTGGTTTGTGCATGGATCGACCGCTTTCTTCCCTGAACCAGACGGCGGGCACAAGCCCCAGCGCGCCTGGCCGAATTGTCTGCGGTTCGGTTTGCCCGGACCGCGTAGTTGGTTCTTATGTCGACGGTGTCTGCTGCGTTCAGACCCTAGGCCGTCATTTGCGACGGCCCCAGCTTACGGCTCAGATTGTCGATGGTCCCGGTGAACGCGAACGGGAACTTCGAACAGGATCGAACACAATAGGTAAAATCGACCGGCGTTCGCATGTCAAGCCAAATGTTATTAGAGGTCTGGTCGATATAAAAGCGGAAACTGTTTTCAGTCGATAGCGGGGTTGCGCAAGGCTGCGGCGGGTTGGTCCCATGACCAACCCGCCTGCCGAGTGGGTGTTGTCACTCGCGGGAAACCTCTTACTCCTACTTCCCGCCTAAGGTGAAGTTAATACCGCCAAAGTACTTGAAGCTGTTCTGGCCAGCCGAGTAATTGGGGATGTGGTTCGCGGAGAAGTGGGAATACAGATAGTCCACTTCAACCGGACGAATCTGGACGTGCTCGCTAAGGGCATAGTCGACGCCGCCGCCGAACTCCATGGCGAAGCCGTTATTGTTGCCATTGCCGTTGTTGCTGGAGCAGCCGTCGTTTTCGATGCAGTGGATCAGCGTGGCGTATCCGTTGGAGTGGAACGCGCCAAACAGCGCTTCACCGAAGGGCTGCCACTTGCCGGAGTGCGACTTGATCTGCGGACCAAACATGTACGTAAAGGCGTTACCGCTGGCTGAACCGGCATAGCCGTAGTTGTCTTTGAGGTACTTAGTCCAGCCGGTTCCAACTGCGTAGCCTTCAAAATCGGCCTTGATACCGATCAGTTTGGTGAAGTTGTAGACAAACGCGCCGCCGCCGCCATTGAAGTTCTGGCTGGTGATTCCGGCGTACGAGGGATGGAAGTTAACGTAAGAATACCCGCCGGCCAGCTCGACTTGGGGAACTGTGTCCTGGGCAACTGCCGCACTCGCAATCAAAAACAAAAACGCTAACAGGCAAATCAACTTGCAGTGTTTCACTCTACTTGTCTCCTATCGGGGGTTGAATTTATTCGATACCTACTGGTTATTGGCCAACCGCTTCCTCTGCTGCCGATGGCCACTCGGCCGGACAGCAGGGTGAAATCGGCGCGCCTGTTTGTGCTCAAAAGCCTGTCTGGTTATCACTGAATCGAGCGGACTCGACGTATTCCAGACTGATTGTTTCACGCCTGCCAAAGCCTTCCGGCAGGGCTACTGCGGTGTACTTTCTATCATAACAACAGTTTCGCGACATGACGAGCGCCTGGGTCGTTACAGTTATGGTTATCCTAGTATTTTTTATTGAAAACAAAGTACTTATGTGGCTCCGGTCCCCGCTCAGGCCCGACTGGCCGAAATGCCCTGTCTGGCAGGTATCGAACCCGCTAAGTCCCTTTGCTTCAATCGCTCGGATCACCATACTCAGCGCGGTGCCCGCTGACCAGGAACAAATACCGCATGGCCCAACCGCTGTCTAGTATCAGTTGCGACACGTGCCCGGGCGAAAATCCGCCCGTTGTCATATACGACGATCACGAGGCTTCAGGTTCAGCAATTTTTCTGCCGATAGGAGAGGGTGAATAGAGTCAGTGGACTTGTGCGCCGCATTTCACCTTCGCTAGGCGTAATCGCCGTCGGCATCACCCTGAGCGCGCTGATCTTCACCACCCTGCGCAGTCTGGAAAGCACCAACGCCGAGGCTTCGTTCAACGGGGTTGCCCAGGAGCGGCTCGACGCCGTGGAGACGAATGTCCGCCTCACGGTCAACAATCTGGTGTCTTTGGGAGCGCTTTATGACGCTTCGCCCGATGTCGGACGGAAGCAGTTTGGCCAGTTTGCGGGGCCGCTGCTGGCACCGAACCAGGCCATCCAGGCGCTGGAATGGATTCCGCGCGTGCCACGACGGTTGCGCCAAAAGTACGAAGCTGAGGCGCGGCAGGACGGCCTCCCATCGTTCCAATTCACCGAGCGGGTGTCGCCCGCGCAGATGACCAGGGCCGGCGAGCGCGCCGAGTACTTCCCGGTTTTCTACGTTGCTCCCTTAAAGGGCAACGAAAAGGCCCTGGGTTACGACCTTTATTCCGATCCTATCCGCCGTGAAGCGCTGCGAAGTTCGGTGGATTCCGGCCAGATGGTGGCAACCAATCGGATCAAGCTGGTGCAAGAGACCTCCGACCAGTACGGATTCCTGGTGTTCCGCCCGGTTTACCGCGGAGGTATCGAGCTGGCAGGACCCGAGGCGCGGCAAGCGGCGCTGACGGGATTCGCCCTTGCCGTTTTCCGCATCGCCGACATAGTGGAAAAGGCCGGAGCCACCCCTAGCTCCGCATCGGGCCTCGGACTGGCGATCTTCGACCGCGATGCCAATCCCCGGGAAAAACTGCTTTATCCGAAAGGCGCTGAGCTCGACGGCACCGGAGATCTTCCCCGCGGCTTCCGGGCGGCACGAACCATCTCAGTCGCAGGGCGCACCTGGGAGCTCGCCGCCTATCCTCTCACCAACAGCTTCCAGCCGGTACGCTGGAGCAGTTGGGTGACCCTCCTTGGCGGCCTGCTGCTGACCTCCCTGCTGACCGAGCACCTGGCCATCCGCCGCCGCGCGGAACAAGCCTTGCACCAAAGCGAGGAACGCGCCCGCCTGCTATTTGCGACCATTCCCCATCCGGCCTATGTATTCGATGTCGCGACCCTGGAGTTTCTCGAAGTCAACGATGCCGCAGTGCAGCAATACGGATACAGCCGGGATGAATTCCTGCGGATGAGAACGACGGACATCGCTCCATCCGACGACACGGAACGGTTCCAACGGCGGGTGCACGAACAACTCTCGCTCGTCCAGGGCGGCGCGGGACAATGGAAGCATCAGAGCAAGGATGGCCGCGCCATCGACGTGGAAATCCATTTTCACGACATTAACTACGATACTCATACCGCCCG
>PLBD01000543.1:5513-14926 GCA_003135315.1 Acidobacteriaceae bacterium
GCGGCTGACGGCGACGCGGAGCGCGGACTGGCGGAGGAAATTACTGCGACCGAAAAAGCGGTGGATGTCGACTACCTGATGGAGGAAATTCCCAAGGCCATCGAGCAGTCGCTGGATGGCGTGACCCGGGTCGCGACCCTGGTCCGCGCCATGAAGGACTTTGCCCACCCTGAAGCCAAAGAAAAGGCCGCTGCCGATATCAACCAAGCGCTTCGGAGCACGCTGATCGTCGCCCGCAATGAGTTGAAGTACGTTGCGGACGTGGAAACCGAATTAGGTAACGTGTCTCCCGTGGTCTGCAATATCGGTGAACTAAACCAGGTATTCCTCAACCTGCTGGTGAATGCCGCCCATGCCATCGCGGAGGCGAAAAAGCTAACCGGCGAAAAAGGTCTGATCCGGGTTCGGACCTGGACTGAAGAAGAGGCGGTGCTGATTTCCATTTCCGACACCGGATGCGGTATCGCCGAGAACATTCGCGAGAAAGTCTTCAATCCGTTCTTCACCACCAAAGCGATCGGGCGAGGCACCGGCCAGGGTCTGGCCATTGCGCGCTCGATTGTGGTTGAGATGCATGGCGGCACTCTCACGTTCGAAAGCGAAGTCGGCAAGGGAACCACGTTTTATGTTCGCCTGCCGCTGGATGCAGGCGCGAAGGCTGGGAAGGAAAAGCATTCCTAGCCTGGCAGCTTAAAGATACGAGTCATCCACGGGAGAGTTCATGGGCGCCACGGCCGAAACTTTAGGAAGCGGCTTTCACGAACGCCAGGCTGGTTGTCGGCATGGACACAGCCACGCTGCCGCCGATGGCCCGCCGCGCCTGAAAATTCTTGAGCTTGGATATGACCGTCGCCGTGACCTCTTGCCCTTTGGAAACCAGTAAAGTTCCGTCATGGCTGCTGATTTCCTGTTGCAGGATCATTCCCGGCACTAGTTCGTCGATGCGGCAGTTTCGAACTTCGCCGTCTTCGGCGTTGGGATCCAGGGCCACCAGATTCTGAAAGAACTCGGGGCTGAAGTCCGTGTTTTGCCGGCTCAGAAAGTGGGCCGCTTCGGTCCGCGATTTCCCCGTGTGAATCAGTCTTTCGTAGTCCAGAATCACCCGCAATATTTTCGCTCCCATGCGCACATCCGGGGNNGGTTCCAGCCGCGGAATTTTCGAAAGCAGGTCATAAGCCACGCTGGGGTGGGCATCGTATTGTGCCTGCTCTTTCGGTAACAGCTTCTCGCCCTTGTACACGGCGTCGATGGTTTCCGCGGCCAGCGTTACGCACCCCAACTGGGACATCATGGCAGCCACTTCGTACTGCCAGGGGTTGCCCAGCTTCATCGAAATTGCGACGCGATGAATGTAGCGGCGGGCGCGCTCGGCGCGGCTGAAGGCGGCCGGATTGAGCAGGCTGAGCACTTCCGTCAGGACGTGAATGCTGCCGCTGAGGGTCTGCTCCAACAGTTGCTTTTCGACGGTGACCAACCGGTATTGCTGCAACGCGGCAGTCAGGGTCTTCGCCATCACTTCCCGGCTGCATGGCTTGGTGAGGAACCGGAAGATGCTGCCCTCGTTGATGGCGCTGATGGCCGTATCCATATCGGTGTTGCCGGTAAGCATCACGCGGGTAGTGTCCGGCGATAGCGCCTTGATTTTGCTCAACAGCTGGATGCCATCCATACCCGGCATTCGCATGTCGGAAACCACCACGGCGTAGGGTCCGTGTTCGGCTGCAAGTTCCAGGGCCTGGGCGCCACCGAGGGCCGTTTCCAGGACAAACTCGCGGCCCAAACTGCGGCGATAGCCATCGAGGATGTTGCTGTCGTCATCCACCAACAGGATTTTTTCAACCATGACGCACCTCTTCGCCATCGAGCTTGCTGCGCCACCCCGCCTCGCGTTCCGCGCAACCGATGCCGGCCAGGAAGGCCGCGTCGACCTGCGTTCGGTCGCGCAGCCGCGAGCTGCTTTTTTCATCGTGATAGGCGCTCGCCATGTGCACCGCGGCCAGCGGCGAAAATGTCGTGCTGAAGCTACCAGCAGGCTCGTGGTGCCAGGCAACCGCCTCCACAATCGTTCTGGGCAGTCCCCATAAGCCATATAGATAGGCCGCCACCTGAGCATGGCTGCAGCCCAGCAGCTCGCGCTCTGCCGCATATAGGCCGACGTTCGCCTTCTGGCTGTACTCCAGCACCTCGCCGTATCGCGTGCCCAAAGTAGAGGCCAGGACCAGCTTGCCGGCATCATGCAACAGGCCGGCGGTGAAAGCCCCATCCTGGATGGACTGATCAGCGTGCTCCAGCAGCGCAATCGTCCTGGCACTCTGGCTCACGGCCAGGGAGTGATCTGAAATCTGCTGAACGTCGTCGGCGCTCAGCAGCGGGCTTTGAAATTGCTCGAAGATATGCGCCGTCAGGACCAGGGTCCGGAGCGTCTCAAGGCCCAGCAGCTTGACGGCGTGCGAGGCGCGCGAGATTTCGCATGGCAGGCAAAAGAAAGCCGAGTTCACCAGCTTCAGGACCTTGGCGGTCATGGCCATGTCGGCGCCAATCAGTTCGTCGATGCGTTGCAACGAAGGCTCGCCGCGACTCAGTTCCTCGTTCAGTTGTAGATAAATGCCAGGCAAACTCGGCAGGTAATCGAGCCTGGTCACCAGCTCGCGCAGGTCCGAACTCTTCAGCAGATCCCCCAGAGCAAAGATGCGTGCCAGCCGCGACTTCAACTCCTCGCTTTCGCAGGGCTTGGACACAAACTGATGAGCAGGATTGACGGAGCGCAGAATCGTCTCGCGGTCCGATTGCCCGGAGAGCACCATGCGCAAAGTGTGAGGCGAGCGTTTCTGCACTTCTTTCAGCAACTGCGCTCCGTCCATTCCCGGCATGCGCATGTCGGTAACGATGATGTCGAAGGTCTGCTGGTCCATCACCGTCAAGGCTTCTTCGCCGCCCTCGGCAAAAACCATTTCCCATTCCGCGCGCATGGGTCGCAGACTGCGCTTCAGCCCGGTCAGCACCATGGGCTCGTCATCGACAAACAGGATTCGTTTGGCCATGGATCACCCTTCCGCCGAATCGGCCAATGGGATGCGAATATAAAATGTGGTTCCCTTCCCTACTTCCGAGTCGAACCAGATTTTTCCGCCATGCCGTCTCACGATGGCGGTATGGGCCAGGGCCAATCCCTGCCCTGTCCCCTTGCCCACCGGCTTGGTGGNNGTGGTGAAGAACGGCTCGAATACCCGCGAGCGTATGGCCTCGGGTATGCCCGTTCCGGTGTCGGACAGGGAGACTTCTGCCGCGTCCTGAGTGCGCGTGGTAGAGATCACGATCTTTCCTCTGCCTCGAGGACCGGTCTCCGCAGCCTGCGCGATCGACTGCGCGGCGTTGATCAGGAGGTTGAGAATCACCTGGTTGAATTCGCCGGCGTGGCAGAGCACCAAAGGCATTTCCGGATCAAAATGTGTTTCCACGTCACACACGTACTTCCACTCGTTGCGGGCGACCGTAATGGTGGTCTCGATTGCATGGTTGATGTCGATCGATTTTTTCTGTTCCGAACCGGGATGGGAAAACTCCTTCATCGCAAGGACGATCCTGGTCACCCGCTGAATACCTTCGAGGGACTGCTCGATGGCGTGGGGAATCTCCTCCTGCATATAGTCGAAGTCCGCTTCCTCCGCCAGGACATCGAGCCGCTCCAGCGTCTGCGGCGAAATTGTTCCTGAGGGGGCTTCCATCCGTATTTGCCGGGCGATGATGAATAGGGATTGAAACGTCTCCCAGAACTCCTGTAGGAACCGGGTGTTGTCGCCCAGGTACTGGATTGGGGTGTTGATTTCGTGCGCGATTCCGGCAGCCAATTGCCCAATCGCCTCCAGCTTCTGCGCCTGCCGCAACTGCTGTCCCAGCAACTCGCGCTCGGTCACATCGGAGCCGATAATCAGCAGCTCATCGGTTCCTGCCTCGCCAGCGCCAATCCATTTCAAGGTGAGGCCGAGAAACCGGGTCTCGCCGTTGATTACAAATGGAAGCGCGTCGATGCGCGCCGGTCCGCGGCGAGCACACCAGGAATCGATCTCAGCTCTCATGTCACGACGCACCCATTGAATGCCGCAGTTGGCGAGGTGCCGATTGGCTGCCTCCGCCGCGGTAAGACCGAATACCTGCCCGGCTGCCAGGTTCCAGCGTTTGATCCTTGCCTCCGGGCTGATTCCGATGAGAATCGACGGCACCGAGTCGATGAACAGCTCCGCTTCTTCGTGCGCCCGGCGCAACGCCTTTTGCGCCGCTATTCTCTCCGTGATATCGACGAAGGTCACCATGCAGCCCACCATCTTGCCTTCGCGTTTCACCGGGTGGGACCAATATTCGACGGGAAGACAGGTACCATCGGAACGCCATACGACTTCGTCATCGACATGCATGACGCAGCCCTTCCGGAAAGCCTGATAGATGCAGCACTCTTCCACCGGATAGGCGGAGCCGTCGGCACGGCTGTGATGAATAACCTCGTGCATGTTTCTTCCCAGCAGGCAGCTGGCGTCGGCATAGCCCAGCAGGCGCAGGCAAGCCTGATTACAGAAGGTGCAGCAGCCGCTCAGGTCGGTGCCATAAATGGCCTCCGCGGTGGAATCGAGAAGCAGTTGCAGCGTCTCTTCCCGCTCTTTCAGCTTCTGCTGGGCGAGGATCCGGTCGTCGATGATGCGGGAGATTACGACGATGCGTTCCAACTCGCCATGGCGATTGCGCACCGCACAGCCGTGGGCCTCCACATGCCGCCAATTGCCGTCGTGGTGAAGGAAACGCAGCTCCGCGATGAGTCCGTTGGTTCCCCGCCGGACCATCTCCCGGGTGGCGCGGCGAATGACTCGGACGTCGTCAGGGTGCACCAGCTCCAACGAGTTACGGCATTGCAGTTCGGCGACCGAATATCCCAGAAGCTTCTGGTGCGCGGGACTGACGTACAGCATCTTCATTCCGGGGTAGTCGACGATGAGAATCAGGTCGCCGGCGTTTTCCCCGATGGTCCGAAACAGGGCTTCGCTTCTCTGCAAGGCTGCTTCTGCGGCCTTACGCTGGCTGATGTCCTGGACCATCCCAACTGATAGCACCGGCGGCAGGTGATCGGACCGCGGGATCATGATGGCCGTCAGCAGCGCCCACACTGGCCGCCCGCCCTTGTGGAGATATCGCTTCTCCAGTTGGTCGAACTTGGCCTCCCCAGCAGCCAGACGCCGCAGCATCTTCTGGCTGGCTGTGACGTCATCCGGATGGGTAATTTCGGCCACGCTGTGGGCCATGACTTCTGCCGCGGTATATCCGATCAGATCGCAGAAGGCCGGGTTGGCACAGACGCATCGTCCGTTAAGGTCGACAACCAGCATGCCCGCTGCCGAGCACTCGAAGATGGACCTGAAGAGCTGTTCATATCCGGGCAGGCCGGCCGCCGGCGCGAGGCCCATCTCCAAAAGCTCCGGCGTAACGTGGGTCGTCGAGTTCAATCTCCCTCTCCTGGTCCGGCAGAGCGAGGACCGCCTTCGGCGATGACGGGCTGCGGGATGGGCCGTCTCGACGATGCTCTATCCGCAACCTGACAGCAGCAGGCCGTTATTGAAATAGTCGGCGTTGGAGCGCTTCAACTTGAGGGATGGTGTCCACGGGGCGGGGCTAACAAATCAAGATTTCCCTGGTCCCGAAGAAAATGCCCAATGGTCCGATGACAAGGTGAACGCGCCGGGTGTATAAGACTGGCATCATGAAACCCGCCGCCCATCCGCCGGGGACATTGCCCCGGCCAAGTCTGGCCATCATCGCTCTCCTTTTACCCACGTTTTTGTGGTTGATTCCGATTTGGACGTGTGCCAACGCCAGTGCACAGTCGAGGGAGATATATCTTTCGCCGACGACAAACCAAACCAAGCCAATGACGGTCAATGACGTGATCAGGCTGTCCAAGGCGGGGCTGAGCGACGACCTCATCATCGCGCAGATTAAGAAGAAGGGGCAGCGATTCGATCTTTCCGCTGACCAGCTTATTCAACTCAAGGCCGCCTCGGTCAGCGAGCGGGTAATCGCAGTAATGATTGATCCGACTGGTGGTACTCCGCCAACCGCGGAGAAGAACCCTGCTTCGCTTGCTACAGCCTCTTCGGCTGCACCGCCTGCACAACCCACGCTGCAAGCGAACCGACAGGCCGTCACGCCTAACTCAGTTCTGCCCACCGAAATTGGCGTGTACGCCAAAGAAAAAGGCCAGTGGATCGAAGTCCTCCCCGAGGTCGTGAACTGGAAGACTGGTGGCGTCGTGAAGAGCGTGGCCTCCGTCGGCGTCGTGAAAGGAGATGTGAATGGCCATGTCAATGGAGGCAATAGCCGCAACAGATTCGCGGCTCCGATCGACTTCCTCATCGTTGCTCCTGAAGGCGAGGCAATCACGGAATATCAACTTTTACGCCTGCACGGGCATGGGGATAGCCGCGAGTTTCGCGCCGTAACAGGCGGCGTATTTCACGTTTCAGGCGGCGCAGCTCGTGACCTTGTCCAGTTTCAGAGCGCGAAGATCGCGTCTCGAACTTTTGTAGTCAATATTTCTCTGAGTTCGGGCGAATACGGTTTTCTACCGCCAGGAGCATTCACATCCACAAACGCGGCATCATCGGGCAAGATCTACTCATTTCGCCTAATTGAATGATGCCCCCGCGATTACATCGCAGGCGCCAAGTCGAAGTCGTTCTCTGTTGCGGTATTGCGCCTGCCAAGGCGTGATCCTGCTGAAGGATCTGGACAAGGCAACTTCTATTCCCAGCAACGACTGAGCGGAAGCAGAGGCAACACGAACGGAGCGTGCGAGCAGGCGCACGCTCCAGTTGTAACATCGCCATGTCATACGTAATCCCTGCCGGGCGACTCAGTTGATTCGCCTGGCAGCAGAGACTCGGAACAAGGATTGGCTGTCGAAATATGCACGATGTCGTGGTGTATTCGCGCAAGGGCTGTCATCTTTGCGAGGTCGTGAAAGAAACGCTCATCCAAGCTCAGAGCGGTGCCAGCTTCCAGTGGCGTGAGGTGGACATCGATTCCGACCCCGAGCTACGGCAGAAGTACAACGATGAAGTTCCCGTGGTGTTCATTGGCGGGCGCAAATCGTTCAAATACTACATGGGCATGGACGAGTTCCTGCGGGTCTTGGCGAGCAGGGAGTAATCCTCGAAGAACGATGCCTTGCGGTTAGGGTACGACGGCCTGTTCGCGACAGTAATTGTTTCGTTGAAGTGCGCCACGATTCAGGGTAAAGTTCCGGAACGTCGAGAACGGCAACCGTCAAAGCTCGCACCACTGAAGGAGGACGTCATGATGGACCCGGTTCAACATTCCACATTAGTTTCGGGTGGCAGCCTGCGCATACCAATCCGCACACTGGCACTGTTGTGTGTACTGACGATGGCTGCATCACGACCGGTAAGGGCCCAGACCTTCAGCGTTATCCATACCTTCAGCGGCGGCGGTGACGGATACCAGCCTTATGCCGGGCTCACCGTTGATAGTGGCGGGAACCTCTACGGCACGACAAGTGAATATGTCGGGGGAACGGTTTTTAAGATGAAGCGCGTGAATGGCAGCTGGGTCTTGAACACCCTGCTCAACTTCAATGGGTCAAACGGGCTCATCCCCTACAGCAGGGTGGTATTCGGAGCCCACGGAGTCCTCTACGGTACGACCCTGGAAGGAGGAAACAGCTTGAGCTGCGAATTCGGTTGCGGCGCGGTCTATAGCTTGCGGCCACCGAAAACGGCCTGCAAGTCGGTCAGCTGTCCCTGGACAGCGACCGCCATTCAATCGTTCACGGACGGTGCGGATGGAGGTAACCCCAACTTTGTAGACCCCATTTTCGACCAGGCAGGTAATCTCTATGGAACCACGGCCCTTGGCGGTACCGCTGGCATTGGAGTTGTTTTCGAGATGACCGAATCCGATGGCGTGTGGACCGAAACTGTGATTCACAACTTTAGCGGTCCCGATGGCGCCTATCCGTACAGCGGCCTGATCTCGGATGGGGCGGGCAATTTCTATGGAACTACGGGCTACGGAGGTCAGTTTAACGAGGGCACTGTGTACCGGCTATCGCCTTCCGGGCCGGGCTGGACGATCACTACCCTGTACAGTTTTCAAGGAACAACGGACGGAGCACACCCCAGCGCCGCCCTGATCTCCGATCAATCGGGCAATCTCTATGGCTCAACCGTCGTCGGCGGCTCCGGCGGAGGTGGAACCGTATTCGAGCTGTCGCCTTCAGGAGGAGGTTGGAGCTTCTCCTTGCTAGCCAGTTTGGTCGGCACAATTACCAATGACTATTATCCCGGCCCTTTCAACGCCCTTGCTATGGACGGGGCCGGTAGCCTTTACGGCGCTGCCTTTGCCAACGGCGCTCATCAAGACGGCTCGGTCTTCAAACTGACGCCATCGAACGGCAGCTGGACCTATACCAGCCTTCACGATTTCACCGGCGGCGACGACGGAGGAAATCCGATTGGCGGCGTGACCTTCGATACGAATGGCAATCTCTACGGCACAACCACATTCGGCGGCATGCAGGGTGGTGAGAACTGCTATACCGAAGGCTGCGGTACGGTCTGGGAGATCACGCCGTAGCCACAGCTCTCGCGCCGAGAACATTTCGTTCTCGCCGTTGATCGCGGATCGTCCTGCCCTGCGCTGTCGATCCTGATTACTTTGCGATGCGGTGCTGTCTGCGCGGATTCCGCCCACATTGCCGTAACCGCGTAGATTTGGAAGGCACGCAATAGTGCGGTGGCAATCATAGTTTGTTGCGACAATCGAAACAGCTTGCGACCCGCGATGCCGCGTCTGGCCGTTAATGGTTTCGGTCGAACCAGTACCGATTTGCTAGATACACCCATCTCAGTCTCCTTTCGTACGCGCATAACAACCTGTCAGATATCGCGCGCGTATACATAGAGACGGCCGGTGCTGTAGGCGTTCCCCCAAAGAAAAGCCGGTGAGAGCATCGAGGCTCTCACCGGCGAAATAGTTCCAGCGAAGGAACTGGTTACTGCTGAGGAGCGGCGGCTGGCGCCGTTCCCGCAGCTTTCTTGTGATGATGCATCGGAGCCGCCGCCTTTGGTTTCGGGTAGGCGTTCTCACTCGGCTTCACCACTGACTCATCCACTGGCGTCGTGTTCTGCAGATCGGCGCACGCGTTCTCATCCGAGCCTTGCGGTACCCAGATAATGTCCGCCACCTTTTGCTGTCCCGTGCCTTGCCGTACTTCTACCCGGCTCGGGTCGATGCCCTGCTGCTGCACCAGGTACGCCTTCGCGTTCACCGCTCGCTGCGCCGCCAGATTCATCGGATGACGGTTCTTTCCCGTCCCTTCCATCGGCGCCTTCTCGCCATCGGCATAACCG
>PLBD01000435.1 GCA_003135315.1 Acidobacteriaceae bacterium
GATGACGGCGCGCGCGTCGCCGGATTTCTTCAGTTGTTCGAGGACTTCGATGCCGCTGATATCGGGCAGGCGCACGTCCAGTAACACCAAGTCGGGAGACTCGTTGTGGGCCACGCGAAGCGCAGCCGAGCCGTTGTCAGCCTCTAGTACGTGATAACCCCACTCTTCACATTTCTGGCGGAGAGACCAACGAACGAGCTTCTCGTCATCAACAATTAAGACTTTTTCCGAGGGCATTAACTTCTAGCCATAGGTTACTACAGGACCCGCTAAGACGGAGCGCCTGCGTGCCACCAACGGGGCATGGCTGGCCGCTGCCGGACGTCTACCGGCAATACAAAACCTTGCCCATACGTTAGCGCGAGCCGATCTCTGTTCCTTCTCAAGCTGCTTTGCGGGACAGCCGATAACCTTCTTGTGCAGAGGTCGGCGCTCATCGCAGGGTTGTCGCTCGCCCTAAGCGGGGTGACCTTGGCGGGCGTCAGCGAGTGGGCATCTGGTCGCTTCGACAGCTCAATTGCTGATGGCGGATCGTCGAGTGGGTCCGCGTCCTCGCCCGGCTATGATGGCAGCCGTGTTGTTGCCGCCGTTCCATTCGCGCTCTCGGCCCTGCCGGAAACCAGCGACCACCTTCCGGCAGGGAGTCCGGGATACACTTTCCGCCACAACGTTCCCGAAGTGCGGCTGCAATTCACGGTAGCCGATGAGCGGGGACGCGTGGTCCAGGACCTTTCCCCGGAGGATGTTCACATTCTCGATAACCAGTCGCCAGTGGCCCGCTTCAACGACTTCGAGCGTGCCCAGGACCTACCGCTGCACCTCGGTCTGATTGTCGACACCAGCGATTCCGTCAAACGCGTGCTGCCCGAAGAGAAAGCTGCGGCAGTCAATTTCTTGCAGCAGACTATGCGGCCACAAACTGACACGGGTTTCATCATGGGGTTCGGCGGAGACATAAAGTTGTGGCAGGAATCAACCGCGAACCGGCAGCAATTGATCGAAGCCATTGCGCGCCTGAAGCAACCGGGCTGGGGCACCCGATTGTTCGACGCGTTGTACTCCGCCTGTGACGGCCAGCTTTCGACCAAAACCGAGATTGATGGCAAACCGGTACACCGCGCTGTTGTGGTCCTCACCGACGGCAATGACACGCAGAGCTTTCACAGTTTGGGCAACGCAATTGCCGCGGCCCAACGCAACGAAATTCAGATCTATGCTTTGACCATCCATGCGCCGGAAGCGGTAGATCGCGGCGACCGGGTGTTGCAGCGTCTGGCCGATGCGACGGGCGGCCGGCTCTATGTGGCGCAGTCGAGCCGGAATCTGGATGCTGCCTTTGCGCAGATCGAGCAGGACCTGCGCACGCAATACTATGTCTCGTTTGCGCCGCAACAGCCGACTCCGGGATATCACGCTCTCCGCATCGAAGTACGGCCTCCGCAAAAGCTGGAGGTCCACGCCCGTAAAGGCTACTACGCGATGGCGGAGTAGACCGCTCTTCGCGAGGAAGCTATCAGCCGTCAGCTCTCAGCCGTCAGCCAAGACAAGAGTGGATGGTTCCAGGCCTAGGCTGATGGCTGATAGCTGACGGCTCCCATCAGCTATACTCGTCCAGCGAAGGGGATACGGTGAGTTCCGTCGGCCTGCAACCTGATGAGAAAGTGCGCGCAGCCTCATTCACGTTGTCTGGCAATCGCGCCTACATTCTGGGACTGCTGCTGATTGTCCTCAGCGTCGGCTTGTACTATCCGGTCAGAACGCATCCCTATGTCAACTACGACGACAACGTCTATGTGACCGACAACGTTTCTATCCAGAACGGCCTCACCTGGGACATGGTCACCTGGGCGTTTGTCACCGACCATAGCGGCAACTGGCATCCGCTGACCTGGCTTTCCCACGCTCTGGACGTCGAGCTGTACGAATTGAACCCCGGTGGCCATCACCAAACCAGCATGTTGCTGCACGCGCTGAATGCGGCCTTGCTGTTCTGGGTGTTGTTGCGCGCGACGGGCTACGCCGGTCGCAGCTTCATGGTGGCCGCACTATTTGCTGTGCATCCGGTCAATGTCGAGTCGGCAGTCTGGATTGCTGAACGCAAGACCGTGCTCAGCATGATGTTCTTTCTGCTCGCGCTGGGCGCGTGGCGCTGGTATGCAGCCAAGCCGCACGTGCTTCGCTATACAGCCGTCGCCGTGCTGTTCGCACTCGGGCTGATGGCCAAGCCGCAGATCATTACCTTCCCGTTCGTCCTTTTGCTTTGGGATTACTGGCCGCTGGGACGATTTTCTTTTGAGATGAAAGTCCCCGCCCCAGCCAACACCAGGCTAGAACGGGGCCCCCTTGCATCCGCGGCTGGGCTTCCCCAGAAAACCTTCTGGGCGCTAGTGCTGGAGAAGCTGCCGCTCTTCGCCATTGCCGCCGGCAGCGCCGTGCTGACCATGAAGGCGCAGCGCGCCAGCGGCGCAGTGCTTTCGTTCGACGCGACGCCGCTCTCGGTTCGCCTGTCGAACGGACTGGTCTCTTACGTCAAGTATCTGATGAACGCCTTCTGGCCAACCGGGCTCGCGCCGATGTACCCACATCCGGGAGATTCTCTGCGGGCCTGGCAGGTCTACGGATCGCTGCTGATCCTGCTGACCATCACCCTGTTGGTGGTGGAGCGCCGCCGTCGCCCTTACTTGCTGGTCGGATGGCTGTGGTTCCTGGGGACGCTGGTCCCGATGATCGGCCTGGTACAGGTTGGGCGGCAAGCGATGGCGGACCGGTATGCCTATCTGCCGCTGCTGGGAATCTTCATCATGGTCTGTTGGGGCTTGGCGGAATGGGCTGCCGAAAAGCGTCTGCCTGCCGCGCTGTTGCCGGCGGTGAGCATTGCCGTCGTGCTGGCGCTCAGCATCGTGGCGCGACGGCAGATCGGTTACTGGTCAGATAACGTAATACTCTGGACGCACACCGTGCAGGTGACGCCACCCAACTATGTGGCGCAAGACAATCTGGGCGGGGCGCTGATGGGACGCAAGCGGCTGGAAGAAGCCATCGTACACTTCCGCGAGGCAGCGGCCATTCATCCGGTCGATCCGATCAGCACCTTCAACATTGCATTCTACGATCAGGAACATGGCGACTTTTACGGTGCAATCGAGCAGTACAAGAGGGCGATTATCCTGACCACCAGCCCGTCCGTGAAGATCAAGGCTTGGGATAATATGGGCGTCGCTTATAGGAGTCTGGGCAATTCCCAGCAGGCGCACGAGTGCTTCGAGGCGGCAAAGAAGCTGCAAGGGCAATGACTGACGCGACAGCTCAATCTCCGCCCGTCGCCTCATCGCGGCAGCGCCAGCTCGTGCTGAGCCTGGTCCTCGTCGTCGTCACCGTAGCGTTGTATTCCCGGGTCAACCACTATCCGTTCATCAACTACGACGACACGCTATACGTCACGCAGAATGCCAAGGTGCAGGACGGCTTGAGCTGGGACACGGTGCGCTGGGCGTTCACCACCTATCACGTCGGCACGTGGCATCCGGTGACGTGGCTTTCCCACGCTCTGGATTGCCAACTGTTCGATCTGGATCCCGCGGGTCCGCACGATGTGAATCTGCTGCTGCATGTGCTGAACGTTGTCCTGCTGTTCTGGGTGCTGCAACGGGCCACCGGTTTCAATGGACGCAGCTTTATGGTGGCGGCGCTGTTTGCGCTGCATCCCATCAACGTCGAGTCGGTGGTGTGGATTGCGGAGCGCAAGAACTCGCTCAGCATGTTGTTCTTCCTGCTGGCGCTGGGGGCTTATCGCTGGTACACGGTAGATCGCAACGCCGGACGGTACGCCGTTGTGGCCGTCTTGTTTGCTCTGGGATTGATGTCCAAGCCGCAGGTGATTACGTTCCCCTTTGTGCTGCTGTTGTGGGATTACTGGCCTCTGCGGCGACTGTCGGTAGAGGCTGAGGAACAGGCGGCGGATCGTGGCGCGCCTCGGTTCAAGTTTTCTCGACTGGTGTGGGAGAAGATCCCGCTGTTCGCGCTGGCTGGAGTCAGTGCAGCCATGACCATGAACGGGCTGCGCGCCGATGCCACCAAGACGTGGTATCCGCTGGGATTTCGGTTGGAGTGTGCGCTCGTCTCCTACGTCGAGTACATCGGCAAAGCCCTGTGGCCGGCGCGGTTGTCGGCCTTCTACCCACATCCGGATCACGTTCCGTTATGGCAAGCAGCGTCGGCGGCGTTGTTCCTCGCGTTGGTGACCGCGGCCACGGTTGCAAACTGGCGGCGACGCCCTTATCTGCTGGTGGGCTGGCTGTTTTTCCTGGGAACGCTGGTGCCCATGCTGGGCTTAGAGGGCGTTGGCTATCAGGGGAAACAGGGCATCGCAGACCGATACGCGTATCTGCCGTTCATCGGGCTGTTCATCATGATTTGCTGGGGCGTTGCGGACTGGGCTGAGCAGAAGCATCTTCCCGCCACCATCTTGCGCAGCGTCAGCGTGGCCCTGCTGCTGGCGCTGGGACTGACCGCTTATCGCCAGGTCGGCTACTGGCAGAGTGATTTCGCCCTGTGGTCGCACGCGGCTCAAGTCACGGATGGCAATTTTCTCGCCGAAAACAATCTGGGCAAGGCCCTGCTGGCGGAAGGACGAACCGAGGAAGGCATCTCACATTTCTACAAAGCGGTCGCGATTTACCCGGATGATCCCGTTGGCAACCTGAACATCGGAATCTATGAGCAGAAGCAGGGCAATTTCTCCGCCGCTATCGCGCGATACCAGAAGACGATCAGCGTGACGCACGACTCTGAAGTGAAAGCCGCCGCATGGAACAATATGGCCGCGGCGTATCGCCGGCTCGGAGATGTTACGGCGGCCCAGCAAAGCCAGGAAGCTGCGGCAAGGCTCAGCCATTGAATTAACGACTTGCCGGGATAGCCGCGCCGGTCGATCTTTGTAGAATCAGGAGATTGGCGACGCACTTGATGGACAAACCGCCGGAGTCCGAGAGGAATGGATGACGTCTGTTGATCTGAGGCCTGTACAACAGAATCATTTCCGCCTGGAGGGCCGGCTCGCTTCTCCACTCACGCAGAAGATTTTTCTCGGCCTGGTGCTGGCGGTCGCCGTCGTCGCTGTCTACTATCCCGTCCATTGGCAGCCCTTCGCCAACTACGATGACGCCGACTACGTCACCGACAACTTCCACGTCAAAGCCGGGCTGCACTGGGAGACGTTCAAGTGGGCGCTGACCGCACGGGATGCGGCCAACTGGCACCCGGTCACGTGGATCTCGCATGCGCTCGACACGCAGATGTTCGACCTGGATCCCGCCGGGCCGCACGACGTGAACGTTCTGCTTCACATCGTGAACGCGCTGTTGCTGTTCTGGGTGCTGCAGCGGGCGACGGGTTTCGTTGGGCGCAGTTGGATGGTGGCCGCGCTGTTCGCTCTTCACCCCGTCAACGTCGAAACCGTGGCCTGGATTGCGGAGCGCAAGAACCTGCTCAGCATGTTCTTCTTTCTGCTGACGCTGGCCGCGTACCGCTGGTATGCCTGCAATCCGCGAATGACCCGCTACCTGGTTGTCGCCGCCCTGTTTGCACTGGGACTGATGTCGAAGCCGCAGGTAATTACGCTGCCGTTCGTGCTGCTGCTGTGGGATTACTGGCCGCTGGGAAGGCTCGCTGTTGCGACGAAAGGCCCCGCCCTAGCCAAAACCGGGCTAGAACGGGGCACCCAGCCAACAGCGAACAGCGAATGGCGATGGTTGCTCCTGGAGAAGCTGCCGCTCCTGGCTCTGTGCGCGGCGAGTGCCGTCTTCACCGTGAACGCGCAGGCCGGCGGCGGCGCAACGAGTTATTACGGATTTGCGTTGCGGCTGGAGAACGCGCTCATTTCTTACGCGCGATATCTAGGGAAGGCCTTTTGGCCGTCGGGGCTGGCGCTCTTCTATCCCTACCCGCTCAAACCATATCCTGCATGGCAAGTGGGAGGAGCAGCCTTCATCCTGCTGGCCATCACAGCGGCGGTTGCACTTGCCTATCGACGCCGCTATCTCACCGTCGGCTGGTTATGGTTTCTGGGGACGCTGGTCCCGATGA
>PLBD01000010.1 GCA_003135315.1 Acidobacteriaceae bacterium
CATCAAGCAGGTTGTTCCTGAAAAGCCGGCGCTGTTCGTCGAGGGTCCGAAGTTCAGCCGCCAAATCGACATCACGCCGACCATGGAAGCAGACCAGATGCGGCAGCTCCTCGACTCCATCCCTGTAATGCGGAAGGTCAAGGTCCCGCGGAAACACGGTGGGGAGCACCAAGAGGTTGTGGATATCAAAGGCCTGCGGGATCGCGCAGCAATTGGTATCATGGCCTACACTTTTGCGCGGGTCAGTGCGGTCGTGGGATTGCGTCTTGGTGACTACAGAATGGAAGGCAAGCACGCGCGGTTGCGGCTGATGGAAGAAGGCAATCAGGAAATGCTGATCTGGCTGCACCGCGAGGCCGAAGAACCCCTCCACACATATACAAAGGAGGCGGGTATCTCGGGCGCTCATGCTCCCCTCTTTCAATCACTCGACAAAGTCCACAGGTTCACGGGTGATGCCATCCTACGGTGGGACATGCTGGACATGGTGAAGTCGCGGTGCAAGGCCGCGGGTCTGTCGGAAGAATTCTGCAACCACACGTTTCGAGGTACGGGCATCACGGTATTCCTTCAGAACGGTGGCTCTTTGGAAACAGCACAGGACATGGCCAACCATTCTGATCCCCGAACAACTAAACTCTATGACCGACGCGAGGACCTGGCGACGCTGAGCGAGATTGAGCGTCGGATTTGCATTCGAATGAAAGAACCAACGTCCAGCCTTGCGGTTGCTTCAAAAAGCTGTACGATGGAGTTTAAGATTCGCTTCGTCGCGATTCCCCAACCGAGGAGAGATTTATGACGTTGCTCTCAATGTATAAACGCGACGACAGTCGCACCGTATATCGAATCCTTGCCGAGCAAGCCGTCAGGTATTTCGATCACCCAAGCCCGGGCACAGAGAGCAAAATTCCGCTCACCAATCTCTCGCGGCTGCTGCAGCGTTATCGGTACGATGCGTTCTCATACGACGACGCGCCTGGAATTCGAGAAGTCTTCAAGACGAAGGGAGAGAGCCAGGGTGGCGAGTACGTCACCACGAGCGCGAAGGCCTCTCTGGAAGTGATCCCGGCGCTGGAGGCTGCTCATGCACGAGTTTACCAAGCGATTTCCAGGGAAGATTTAGTTGGCAGTCTTATGACATTGCTTGCTCTCTTGGCATCCTCCACCTTGCCGGATGATCAGGATACGAAACAGCGCCTCGCGAAGGCCCGCCTCTTCTTCGAGACGCTTTCTGAGGGATTGAAAAAACGCAACGCATGAACCCGAAAGAGTTTCTACTTCATGAATGTGAGAACGTTCTTGCGACACTGCAAGATGTGCTTCGTCATGACTACGCGGCTGGTAGCAGCAAAGAATTCTACAATGAGTTCTGTGAGCGACTGAACTATTTGAAGTCGCTTATCGACCCAGTAGAGCTGACTGATATCTCCGCGCTCGCGCTGTTCGCAAACGAGGTTTCGGTATTGTCTACCCTCGTTCACCGAATTGAGCGCTCGCACGCAGGCGAGTTCCCGTGGCCTTTTACGGAATATCTGAAAAGTCTTGCCAATCCACTGTGCAAAGAACATCTAGTAGTTCAGGACGAAGATGAGCCGATCATACGTGTCTACGCCGAAGGCGGCCTGTTCTCCTATCAGATCAACCTGGAAAACGATCTTTCGGTCTTGAATGTCGGACGACGAATCTTCACTATCGTATTCCCTCGCACCCTCAGGCACCATGTTCTGCTCCATGCAATCTTCGGGCACGAGATTGGACATGCAGCATGGGCCGTTCCGCAACACAAGAGCGCATTAAAAGGGCAGGTGGTTGAACCCCTGAGGGAGGCGGGGCCGCTGAATAGTACTTCCCAAGCAAAGAACTGGCTGAAACAATCAGACGCGCCGGCAGCCATCGTCGAGCTGCTAGAGGCATATCCAGACGAATACAGTGACATTAGCCCGAATCAGTTGGACTCTTGGTTCCAGGAGTTCATGTGCGATCTGTTCGGACTTGTGACATTTGGACCTAGCTTCCTCGCTGCGCACCAGACCCTGCTTCTGGCACTTGATCCAAGCGGTTGCCTTTGGGGGCCTTACCATCCCCCATATGTTTGCAGGAGGGTAATGCTTTGGCGTGCCTGTCAACATTTGGGTTGGCCGACATTTCCCGCTGGAATTCAGGATAGAGAGCTGCGTGCCAGTTGTGAGGGATTTGTGAAGAAATACTCGGGCGAGGCACCCGGAAAATGGGAGGATATCTTCTCACAGGAGCAGATAGCAAAAGCTGTAGATGCCCTAAGAGACATTCTTACGAAAGCAGGTACGTCGTGCTACCTAATGCCGGATGATCCAACTCTGTTGCCGTTGGTGAAGATGCTACATGGACAGATACCGCCATGTGGTTCCGATTTGAGAGGTTCTGAAGCTCCAGCGAATCGTAGTGTGGATTTTAGGCACATTCTGTTTGCTGGGTGGCTCGTTGCAGACGAACTCTCCGCGCAAGCGACTGTCACGGGTGAACAGAGTTACTTCCTTGAGCTGAACAAGCTTTGCGAAATGGGATTGCTGCAACAGCGGGCCATCGATCGATACAACGATCACAAGGCGGGAGATAAGCATTGAGCGCCCTCGTCAAGTCCTCAATCCTGAAGCACATGGCGGACGGCAAGTTGGTTGTCTCCCCCATCCTCTGCGCGCGCCAGCGCGGTGCATCTTCGATTGACCTGCGGGTGGGCAACGTATTTCTGATGGTTCGTGCGCGAGGACTGTCTGTTGTGGACCCTGCGCGCTTTGCTCACACAGATGATAAGGTAGGGGATTACGAATACGAGCAGGCGCGCCGGCAGAAGCACGAACGCTATGAAGCACCGTTCGGTCAGAATTTCCTGCTGCATCCGGGAATGCTCGCCTTGGTGCCTACGTTGGAATGGATCAAACTGCCAGCGAATTTGCAAGGAATCGTCACGGCGCGCTCCTCGTGGGCTCGTGAAGGCCTGAGTATCGCAACGGCAAGCCTCATTCATCCGGGATACAAAGGTGTCATAACGCTGGAGCTTGCAAATCTCGGGCAAATACCTCTCAGTCTGTATCCTGGTCTCCGCATCGCGCAGATTGCATTCCATACCCTGACGGAAGATGCCGCTGCAAAGGACATGAGCAGTCGCTTCGACATGGCGTTTGAACCCGCCGAAGGGAACAAGGCACATGGCGACGAAGCGTTTCTTCCGCCGAAGGTCAAGCAACCTTAGCTTGCCTTCAGCGCGTTGCCGCTCCACATCTGTTGCATGACGCGGCGCATCACCGGATTGCTGCAGAATTCGCAGTTCGGATCCCTGGGACGCAATTGACGGAGTTCGGTTACTGGGTTATTCCACGGGCTAACACGCCAGTAGTTAAAGCGCCCCTCATTAGGGGCGGCGACGCGGATCGCGAACTCGACTGCGAGATAGGCTCCCGCGAGGACTGATACAAAGGAAAAAGGCGCGAGGACCTGATGCCCGCCTACGGTCTTGAGCTTTCCGACGCCGCATAACTCCTTGTACACGGTGTCAAAGGCCCTGCCGATGAGATCGTCGGGCTGAAGGTCGCTGTATTTCGCGCAGATCTTCCTGGCTACCGGCGCGGAAAGATACCCGGCGCGTACTTGCTCAATCGAAATCCCAAGCGCCTCGGCAACATTTTCTTCATGTTTGCGCTCCCGCTCATTCTCGGGGTAAACGCAGCTGAGACAGGCCAATTCTGTCGGTTGGCGACTGAAATGGAGCACGACTTCTGTGATGTCAGTGGTGGAGGCGTCAAAGACCGTGCCGGGTAAAGCCGCCTGTAGCGACCTGCGAACGCGGCGGCTATCGACGCCGACAACCAGTTTCTGGATGAGGAAATCCTTGCCGCGAAGTTTCCTCGCGTCGTCGAGTTCCTTGTCGACCGGAACCAGTTTCAGTTTCGGAAACAACGGCGAGGCCACTTCGCAAACCCGCGTTGCCTTCGGGTGACCAAGATCGTCGTCGTCAAACAGGAGGCAGCGATTCAGCCCTCCCGCCGTCGCTTTCTTGGGATCGGTGACGTAGAGAGTGCCGCTCACATCGTGGTGGCGAAGCGTGTAGATGAATCCATGGCCCACGGCGCCGGCGCCGGCAAGATAAACTTCCCCTACA
>PLBD01000607.1 GCA_003135315.1 Acidobacteriaceae bacterium
AAATGCCGCCGCTGCGCGGCTCCTTACGATCCCTAGATGCAATGTTCTTTACCACCGCTCAGCGCGAATTGCAGCTACGACACAGATACTTTACGGGACTCGGCAAATTTCCTCACTCTACCCAGCACTGCGCCTGCGGCTCCGTGCCGGGCTAGATTGTTTCGCGCCCACGGCGCTCGATTTTCGGACTTCCTGTTCCACTGCCCAAACACAATTGTAGTTCTCACTTAGACCCAGCGTGGCCGAGGATGGAGTACGCTGGTCGAGCTATGCTGCGTAATCTCCCACGAGCCGGGAAGAGAATGACGGCGTTTCTCCTTTGGTTGTGCTGCCTGGCGCTGCCGCTGGGCGCGCAGACGCTGCCAACCCGCCTGGCGACGCCGAAAGAAATTCGCGACATGCTGGTGCAGCGCATCGATGTGCAGCACAAGGCCGGCGCCATTGTGGTCGGGGTCGTCACCAAGCACGGCCAGGAGATCATCAGCTACGGCAAGTTCGACAGCGCCGACCCGCGCGTGCCGGACGGCGAAACGATCTTCGAAATCGGCTCGGTGACCAAGGTATTTACCGCACTGCTGCTGAGCGACATGGCACTGCGCGGCGAGGTGAACCTCAACGATCCGGTGTCCAAATATCTGCCCGCGACGGTGAACGCGCCGACGCGCAACGGCAAGCCGATCACGCTGCTGGACCTGGCAACGCACTACTCGGGGCTGCCGCGAATGCCAAACGGCTACAACCCGGAGTACAGCGTCGAACAGATGTACGACTTCCTGTCGCATTACACGCTGACGCGCGATCCGGGGGCGAAGTATGAGTATTCCAACTTTGGCGCCGGCCTGCTGGGACAACTGCTGGCCGTGCGAGCGGGAACCGATTACGAGACGCTCCTGCGCGACCGGATCACGGAGCCGCTGGGGATGAAGCACACCGCGATGCAGCTGACCCCGGAGATGAAGGCCGATCTGATTTCCGGCTTCGGCAGCAGCGGAATTAAGGCCCCCAGCATCGAGGTTTCGGCAATGAAGGGCGCGGGCGCGATTCGCTCCAATGCGAGTGACATGCTGATCTTTCTGGCGGCCAACATGGGGCTGATCCAGACCCGGCTGCAGCCGGCGATGAAGAAGATGCTAAGCGTGCACAGGGCTGTGTCTCCCGGCGTCCAGATTGCCATGGGCTGGCACATCGACAATGGGATTGTGTGTCACAACGGCGGCACATTCGGCTATCACGCCTATGTGGGCTTCGAGCCGCGCCGGAAGGTTGGCGTGGTGGTGCTGTCCAATTCGACGGAGTTCACGGACGACCTGGGCCGGCGGGTGCTGGAGTATCCAATGGAAGCGCCGGTGGAGCAGCAGGTCCGCCCGCCGGGAATGGTTCCTTGATGGCCGGACGCAAACTGCCTTGTATACTGCGTGAGGTCCGGAGCGATCCATGTCATTGTTACTGCTAACGTCCTCAGCCGGCCCGGGTGAAGCGTGCTCCGCGTAGGGCTCACCGGCGGCATCGCGTGCGGCAAATCGACGGTCGGCGAGATGCTGGCCAGGCGAGGCGCGCATCTTCTGCAAGCCGACCAGTTGGCGCACCAGCTCTATGCGCCGGGAGCCGCGGTGTATGACGAAGTGGTGCGCCATTTTGGCCGGGAGATTCTCAACGAAGATGGGACGATCAATCGGGCCAAACTGGCCGCACTCGCATTCCCTGCGCGCATTGGCGAACTGAACGCCATTGTGCATCCCGCCGTGATCAAGGCCCAGAACGAGTGGATGGCGGAGGCTGCGCGCAAGAATCCGCACGGGATCGCTGTGGTGGAAGCCGCGCTGCTCATCGAGGCCGGAGCCGCCAAAGACTTTGACAAGATCATCGTCGTGACCTGCGATTTTGAACACCGGGTTGAGCGGTACGCGCAGCGCATTGGAATCTCGCTGGCGGCCGCGCTCTCCGAGGTGGAGCGGCGCAGCGCAGCGCAGTTGCCGGATGAGGAAAAAGTAAGGCACGCGGACTACGTGATCGACAATTCCGGCGCGGTGGAGGAGACGGAGCGCCAGGTGGAAGAGATCTGGAACAAGCTGCAAACGCTGGCCCTCGGTTGAGGCTGGCGCAGCGAGATGCGCGAAGCTCTTCGGTTTCGTTACACTTTCATTGGGGAGACGTCTATCTCCCGTCCAGAGACTCTTGACTGATCGGACCATCACAAAGGCATGAGATTCGTACGACCGTTCCTACTGGGCGCGATTTTCGCAGGCGCGTTTTACTGGTTCACCACCCACCACCAGGGCACGAACCCTGTCGCCGAGGTGATTTCGCGGCCGACGCACATCGAGATCAGCGAAGCCGCGGGGCCGGAGAAGCTCGATGCGGAAGAGCAGAACAACATCGAGGTTTATCACCGGGTCATTCCTTCGGTGGTCAACATCACCACGCGGACGATGGCTTACGACCTGTTCTTCGGGCCGGTGCCGGAGGAGGGCCAGGGCTCGGGGTTCATCATCGATAAGGATGGGCACATCCTGACCAACTACCACGTGGTGGGAGACGCCAGCCAGGTAGACGTCACGCTGCACAACAAGAAAAGTTACAAGGCGACGGTCATTGGACGCGATCGCGGGCACGATCTTGCGGTGATCCAGATCAAAGCGCCGGAGCTGGTGCCCGTGGTGCTGGGCGAGTCCAAGAACTTGCAGGTCGGCCAGAAGGTGTTTGCCATCGGGAACCCGTTTGGACTGTCGGGAACGATGACGCGCGGGATCATCAGCTCGCTGCGGCCTATCCGGACGCCGCAAGGCGCGCTCATCGACGAAGCCATCCAGACCGACGCGGCGATCAACCCCGGCAATTCCGGCGGCCCGCTGCTGAACTCGCACGGCGAGGTAATCGGGATCAACAGCATGATCGCGACGGGCGGCTCGAACCAGAGTGCGGGCATCGGGTTCGCGATCCCGATTAACACCGCCAAAGCGGTGCTGAGCGATCTGATCACGCTGGGCACGGTGCGGCGGCCTTCGCTGGGCATCGTGTCGCTGCCGATTGGGCCGGAGATGGCGCAGGAGATGGGCCTGCCGGCGGATTACGGCGTGCTGATCGTGCGCGTGGTGCCGGGCGGCGCTGCGGATCGCGCGGGATTGAAAGGCGGCAACGAGCGCGCCTATCTGGGAGCGACGGCCATCATGATCGGCGGCGACCTCATCGTGGCGATCGACAAGGATACGATTGGCGATCAGCAGGACCTGGCCAATGTGATGAACAAGCATCGCTCCGGGGATACGGTGAACGTGACCTTCTACCGTGGGCGAAAAAAGATGAGCGTGCAGGTGGTGCTGGGCGAGGCGCGGGACCGGGCGTAAGGAAAATGCGGGCGCTTTGGGCAGGCAGGTTACGATAGGGCCTGGTAACAATACTTACGCCTTGCCGACAGGCGAAGAAACAGCGCAAACTTACGCAAAGGCCTGTTCGCGTCAACTATCCGTAGAAACTCCAACTTCCGCGCAGGCAACGCCGTTGGGTGGGCCATCAGCCCAGGAACGTCGGGCAGCCCTTGCGAGCTGCCCCATTCGTTCAACTACTTGGCTTCAGTGATGGCTGGCGGCTTCCAGGTGCCGTCGATGATGGAGGGCGGCGTGTCCTTCGGCCAGTACAGTCGCATCATGGGGATGAACTGGGCTTTTGGCGCAGGCAGCCAGTTCGCTTCTTTGGCTTTACCCGGCGAGTCGGCCTGGAAATACAGGTCAACTGAGCCGTCAGGATTGGTGACGAACTTATTGCGGGCGCTCAAGGTATAGCGATTGAGCGGATTCGGCACAAAGAAGTAATCCTTGTCATACATGGTGATGGACCAGAAGCCATTAACTGGCGGCATCTCGCCTTTGTTGAAGTGAATCACGTACTTCTTGGAGGCGCCATCGTACTCGTGGCCGTCTGCATCCTTCTGGGTAGTCGGATAGATGGCATCCTGCGGACGGTTCGCTCCCAGACCGATGGCTGTGACCAGCGCTCGCTGAATGTAGTTTGTTCCGTACACGCCAATGTCCTTCGTCAAGTACATCCAGCCGTTCACCGGCTCGGCGGCCTTCTTGAAGTACTCCATGATCTTGACTTGCGCCAGCTTGGGCACGGTCTTGATTACTTCTTTGTCGAATGCGCCCAGCTTGCTGGGATCGAAGTCCTTACCCGGCTCCAAGCCAATGGCCTTCATCTTTTCGACCATCGCGGCGTCAGCGGCTGTGGGCGGGTTTGTCTTCAGCAGCCGAGCAAGGTAGTTGAAGTAGTCATTCACGCTCAGAGCATCCACCTGATCGCGAACGCCGGTCTTCATATCGAAGCTGGCATCGACCGTGCCCGGAACAGGGGTATAAGGCTTGCCGTAGGAGCTAAGCGGCACCAACGAGAACTTGTCCTGCAACGCGTGTACCGCAGCGTAGTCCGCAGGCGTGCCTGTGCAGTAAATACGGCCTAGAATCCAGACCAGACCAGTCGGAGACTTGTATTCTGTGACGCCTTCCGGCAGTGTGCCTGACCACCCGGGACCGGTGATGGCGTACTTCTGGGCCTTGCCGCCAGTGGTACGCTTGCCCGGCACCTGGAAGACGTCCGTCCATCCGCTCAGCATGGGCAACAGATAATAGCGATCTCCCATGTCGGGAATGCTGAAAATCCAAGGCTCCTGGGATACGTCAAGCCATGCAGTGGTGTAGAGCGTGTCGGCGTTGGGAGCGGTTACGGCGTGATAGTCAACGGCTGGATAGGTGCGCATGCGTACGAGCTGACCCATCGGCGCATGACCGGGGTCAGGAGCGGCGACGTTGGTCATCTGCCTGCGGGTCATGTCCATCGTGACAAGTGGATAGCCATAGATGTAAACGTCAGTTGCATCCGCTACGGCCTGTTCGGTGCCTGGTGCCTTCTGACCGGTCGGTTGCGTGTCGGACTTCGAACATCCCGCAAGCGGAACGAGTACCATGAGCGCAAATAGCACTACGAGCCACTTAAATTTCATGATTCTCCTTTGCCGAAACAGGGTTCCGGTTTCGATTGCTGCCCTCAATCCGGGCCTAGTGATGTAAGGAACCAACAATTGTAAAGCATCAAGAGGCGACCTTCGCTCGCCGCCTCATAGGTGTTATGGCCGATTGTTATTGGGAAATCGCCACATCAAAAGCAAACCTGATACCCGTTGCCCGCCTGTTGTGCAGTCCGTTATGATTACACGGTTATGTATGACGAATTCCATGCCGCCGACCGCTGGACGGGCAAGCCCGTTCATTGCCGTTATCAGGCGTTGATTGTCGCCATTGCCACGCGTCATGCCGACGCGGTGGACGTCAAGTTCCTGGTCGGCGAACGACCGGTGTGGATTGCGCTGCCGCATGTCGCATGGGTGGAATACAACCGGCAAACCGGAAAGATCATCACCGATCCCATGGCGGTGCAGATTGCCGGTCACTATTTGAAGTGGGCAATTGAATCGGGTGAGGACAACGGCCGCGAGATGTACGCGCTGACGGTCGAAGAAACGCTCGATCAACTGAAAGCCGTGATGGACGAGGCTTTTCAACCTGTCGCGCCCTGACGTCCGCGCCCCCCGGCAGGTTGCAGATACTCTGTCAGAATGGTGTTTTCCGCCGCGCGAGCCCTTCGCTATTGGCAGCCGGTGTGTGGCGACTTTTGCCGGTCTTTCTTCTTAAGGAGCACTCTTATGTCTTCTGTCCTGCAAACTCCCGAGGTCTCGCAACTCCTGGGGCAAAGTGACGTACATCGTAATCTGCGGCCGCCGCAACTGGTGGAAGCAGCCCTGCGCCGCGGCGAAGCGGAACTGGCGGCGCGGGGCTCGCTGGTCGCCGGCACGGGCAAGCGCACCGGGCGCTCACCGAAAGACAAGTTCACGGTGAGGGACGCCCTCACGGAAAACAAGGTGGAATGGGGTTCGGCCAACCTGCCGGTTTCGCCGGACGTCTTCGACGCTCTCTACGAACGGGTGCTGGAATACCTGCGCGGCAAGGAGATCTTCGTGCAGGACCTGTACTGCGGCGCCGATCCCAAGTACCGGCTGCCGATCCGCGTGATCAACCAGTACGCCTGGCACAATCTGTTTGTGCGGCAGTTGTTCATCCGTCCTACCGCGGAAGAGTTGAAGACCCACAATCCCGAGTTCACCATCGTCAGCGCGCCCAGCTTCCTGGCCGACCCCAAGCGCGACGGCACCAACTCCGAAGTCTTCGTGATGGTGAACTTCGCCAGACGGCTGGTGATCATCGGCGGCACGCAGTACGCCGGGGAAATGAAGAAGTCGATTTTCGGGGTGATGAATTTTCTGCTGCCCGAGCGCAATGTTTTCCCGATGCACTGCTCGGCCAACGTGGGGCAGGACGGGGTGACGGCGCTGTTCTTCGGGCTGTCGGGCACGGGCAAGACCACGCTCTCGGCCGATCCGACGCGCCGGCTGATTGGCGACGACGAGCACGGCTGGAGCGCCAGCGGCGTCTTCAACTTCGAAGGCGGCTGTTACGCGAAATGCATCCACCTGTCGCCGGAGACGGAGCCGCAGATCTATAACGCGCTCGCCTTCGGCTCGGTGCTGGAAAACGTGGTGCTCGACCCTGTCACCCGCATTCCCGACTACAATGACGACAGCAAGACCGAAAACACCCGCGCCGCCTATCCGGTGGAGTTCATCCATAATTCCGTGATTCCGGGCTTCGGCGGACATCCGAAGAATGTGGTGTTTCTGACCGCCGACGCCTTTGGCGTGCTGCCACCGGTGTCGAAGCTGACGCCGGAGCAGGCAATGTACCACTTCATGTCGGGCTACACGGCGAAGGTTGCGGGCACGGAAGCCGGCGTGACCGAGCCGCAGGCGACGTTCTCCACGTGCTTTGGCGCGCCGTTCATGCCGCTGCCGCCGAAGGTTTACGCCGAGATGCTGGGACGACGGCTGCGCGAACACAACGCGCAATGCTGGCTCGTGAATACCGGTTGGCAGGGCGGAGGGTATGGCGTGGGCAAGCGCATGAGCCTGCCCTACACGCGCGCCATGGTGAATGCGTTGGTGGAAGGCCAACTGGCGGGCGTGGAGTTTGAAGTGGAGGCGGCGTTTGGGCTGAGTATTCCAAAGACGTGTCCGGGCGTGCCCGCAGAACTGCTGGCGCCGCGGAATTCGTGGAAGGACAAGGCGGCCTACGACAAGATGGCGGCTGACCTGTCGGCGCGCTTCGCCAAGAACTTCGAGAAGTTTGACGCTCCGGCCGAGATCAAAGCCGCGGGGCCGAAGCCGGCGGGCAAGTAGCTCTTACAAACAGGGACATACCACAATGTGGCACAGCAGGGGCTGTGCCATTTTTCGTTGCAGACGAAAAGCGGATCCCTCGCCGGCTGAAGCCGGCTCGGGATGGGCAAAATGACCGGCTTATCGGCACGACCGAAGTCGTGCCCTGTTACAAAGCACTCCGAAGGCGACTTTCCCAGCAGCCTGTGAATCCGTACTTTTTTCAAAGCAGCACGAGATCGAGTTTCTTGACAACCTGTGACGCCGCGCTCTTTCAAGACACATCAAGAGTGCCGGGCTTAGAAGGGCGAGCGCACGTGCTGCTCGCCCAGGACGTTGCCGGACTTGTCGAGCCAGACAACCAAGTATTGCGGCTGGAAGATGGAATACCAGTAGCGATAGACAAACTCGCTGGTGCAGCCGGTGGGAACCGGGGTCAGCGAACCGCACGGGCCTTCGCTGCTGGGTTCGCCCAGCAACTGGCGGACGACCTCGTTGGAATCGCCGAGATTGACCTGAGCGGAGTTCTTGCGCAGGTTCTCGTCGTGAAAATAGGCCCAGATCCCGGCGAGGATCAGGGCGAGCGCGACGGCGATGAAGGACAGGCGGGTTTTCATTTCAGTGGCTAGTGGTCAGTGGCCAGTGGCCAGAGTAGTTTCGAGTTTCGAGTTTCAAGTGGCCAGTTGTCAGTTATCAACGGACGATGGTGACCGTCGTCAGTATGGCACTCTGGTCATTGGAGCCACGCCGCGTGAGACGGATTCACAAAGCATACTCGAAACTCGAAACTTGAAACTCGAAACTTCTATAATCAAAGCTTATGCCCTCATTTCCCGAGGTTGAAGAGCAACTGGCTTACCTGCGCAAGGGCGCGGCGGAGATCATTCGTGAAAGCGACCTGCGCGAGCGGCTGGAGAAGTCGCGCGCGGCGGGCAAGCCCATGCGGGTGAAGGCCGGCTTCGACCCGACCGCGCCCGACCTGCACCTGGGCCACACCGTGCTCATGCGCAAGCTGAAACACTTTCAGGACATGGGCCACACGGTCATCTTCCTTATCGGCGATTTCACCGGGCTGATCGGCGACCCTTCGGGGCGCTCGGCCACGCGGCCGCCGCTGTCGCGCCAGCAGATCGATGAGAACGCCGAGACCTATAAGGCGCAGGTCTTCAAGATTCTCGATCGGGACAAAACCGAGGTGCGCTTCAACAGCGAGTGGCTCGACAAGCTGGGCTACGAAGGCTTCATCCGGCTGGCGGCGAAGTTCACGGTCTCGCAGATGCTGGAGCGCGAGGACTTCCACAAGCGCTTCATGGAAGAGAAGCCGATTGCGATGCATGAGCTGCTGTATCCCATTGCGCAGGGCTATGACTCGGTGGCGCTGGAGGCCGACGTCGAGCTGGGCGGCACCGACCAGAAATTCAATCTGCTGATGGGCCGCGAGCTGCAACGCCATTACGGACAGCCGCCGCAGATTGTGCTGACCACACCGCTGCTGGAAGGCACCGACGGCGTGCAGAAGATGTCGAAGTCGTACGGCAATTACATTGGGATCACGGAAGCGCCGACGGAGATGTTCGGCAAGGTGATGTCGATTTCCGACGAGCTGATGTGGCGCTATTACGAGCTGGTGACGGACGTGAGCATGCCCGACATCGAGCGCATGAAGGGCGAGGTCGCGAGCGGTGCGTCGCATCCCATGAAGCTGAAGCAGGAGCTGGGCAAGCGCATCGTAGGCGACTTTCATTCGCGCGAGGCGGCGGAGCAAGCGGCGCAGGATTGGTCGCGCATGTTCCAGAAGGACGAAGTGCCGGAAGATTTGCCGCTGATCAGTGTGCGCTTCGAGGAAGTTGCCGCGCCGAATGCGGCGAGCGTCGATGGCAATGTTCAGGTGAAACTGGACAAGTTGCTGGCTCGCACAGGACTGGCGACATCAGTCACCGACGGCCTGCGCAAAGTGAAGCAGAATGCAGTGAAGCTGGACGGCGACCTGAAGACGGAACTCGTGGTTGCCGTGAAGCTGGGAGCGGAGTTCACGCTGCGGGCAGGAAAGAAGATG
>PLBD01000280.1 GCA_003135315.1 Acidobacteriaceae bacterium
ATCGCCATGTTCGACGTGATGAAACCGTCATATGCGTTCAGAGTCGAGACTACGGGCTGTTGCTCGCCATCGGGCCATAGTGTCAGATAGGGCATCGAGCCCGGCGGCACCACCGTCGCATTGAAGATGTAGGCCGCTGCGTTAGCTGGAGGCGCACAGGCGCTGCCGACTACATTCACGGTTTTCTCGCCGCTGAAGGGCTGACCGTTGTTGTTGCGCGTATCCAGCACGCGGCACGGCGCGGTCGGATACATCGATAACCCACCGGTTCCCGGCGCGGCGAAGTAGCCGTCGATGTCGATTAACAGATCGGTGGTGTTGTAGGCGTTGGGTTGCTTTTCCATTCCGAACTCTAAGAAACCATCTCCCCGGGATAACGGGCAAACAGGGACTTACTAGCGCGAGCCTCGGAACGCACAAGAATACGAAGCCGCACTCGACAATGCTCCCCAAGTCTTCTTGGAGGAAGTTTCACTTGGTCGTATAGTCGGCTAGGCGCGGAAGTGAAATGGGCTGGCGCGTTCGCCGCATCACATCCGCGTATGGGGCGCTTTAGGCCCAAGTGGGGCAAAACAGAGATCGGCGGACGCTAGCCGACGTATCGTTCCTAATCCGGGAACATTCCCCAAAGCTCGTCCCTGGAGTGCGCGCAAGGGTTGAAGGGGCTTGGAATTACTACTGGCACTTCCAACGATCCACCGAGCCATTAGGTGGAGGTTCTTGGGAATGAGTTTTCGTAGTCGAGCTGAGAGATCCATGCTAAGAGAGAGCAGGAGGTACCCTGCTCTCTTAACCGCACTACCTTCTATCACTTCTCGGCCCTCGGACGCTCGCGATTGGCACGCCTCTACGAGCCTCACCTTGGGGAATCGCATTGTTTGAGCGTGGAGAGTTGACCGGGTGCAAAGGAATCGGCGAACCTACCTCAAAAAGAACACGAAAGTGCCCACTAAGATGCCATTTGCAGTATTTCCTTTGCCGCGCTAAACTCCCTGAATTCCGGCGGCGATGATTCGCTCTCCGGACGGGCCGCATTTCTCCATCGAGGTTGCGCGTGTTGGCTCTGCTCACCTTCGGTGCGGTTGCATTCCTCGTCGACCAAGCGACTAAGCGAGTGGTACAGACCCGCCTCGCCGGCCCGCTCGGCGGGCGACTTCTCCACCTTCGAGAAGTCCGCCATCGCGAACCCATCTACCGCCAGGCCGCGTTCCGTTTGATGCTGATCGTCATCTGGTGCTCCGCCGCGATTTCAGCCGGGTTGCTACACAACAACGGGCTGTTGTTGCACAGCCGGATGGCACTCGCAGGCGTGGGCTGTGCGCTGGGCGGAGCGGCAGGAAATCTCCTCGACATTCTTCGCCGTCAGCACATCGTGGACTTCATCGATCTCGGCTGGTGGCCGGTCTTCAACCTCGCCGATGTGGCCATCGTCGGCGGCTTGCTGCTCGCATTCTGGGGTATGGTGGCTCGCGCATGAAACGCGTCCTCTTCCGCTGGCGCGGTCTGACGGTCTGGAGTTATCCGGCCATGCTGTATGTCGGCCTAGTCGTCGGCGTAATCGCGGGCAATTACGCCGCGCATACCGCTGGGCTCGATCCACTGCGCGTCTACATCGCGACCGTCGTGCTGATTGTTCCCGCGCTGATCGGCGCGCGCCTCCTGTTCGTCGCCAGCGAATGGAGGTATTACCGCCGCAATCCGCGCCGCATCTGGAACCGCAGCGAAGGCGGCCTTATGATGTACGGCGCGGTGCCGGTAATGCTGTTGTGCTCAGTACCGCTGCTGCGCGCGCTGCACGTCGGTTTCGGCGCCTTCTGGGACGTGAGCACCTTCACCATACTGGTCGGCATGATCTTCACGCGCGTGGGCTGTCTGTTGAACGGATGTTGCGGCGGCCGGCCGACGCGCGGCTGGTTCGGAATTCGACTCCCCAATGCGCGCGGCATTTGGCAGAGGCGCGTGCCTACGCAGGGGCTCGAGGCAGTTTGCGCCGCCGCGCTGCTGGCCGTCGCAATCGTCATGTGGCGGCGCACACCGTTTCCTGGAGCGCTGTTCCTGCTCATTATGTTGAGCTACGCAGGCGCCCGGCTGGTGCTGGAGCCGGCCCGTGAACACACCCGTTCCCGCCGCCAGTTCCGCGTCGCCTACGCCCTATCCGCGATTTTCGTCGTGATGTCCATCTCGGTCCTGGCGTTGAAATGGCGCTAGTAGCTGTGGTTAGCAAGTAAGGAGGTTAGATGGCGAATAGTGTGGTCGGTAACTATGACGTCGTGGTGCAGGTCTCGCTTCCTGCTGTCGACCGTTTTCTGGCCGTGATGCACGAGTGCGAGCGTTTTCTGCACTCCACTTCCGGCTATATCAACGACGTGGCTCCGCCACCGGTGCACTTGCCGCCGCACCCGATACTGCCGCCCATCGTGTTCACCGGCGTCGAGGACGCCTTAGGCAATGCCATCGCCAATCAGCGGCGGATTCCGCGCCAGTCGTTCACGGGCACGGTGGCGGTGAACAATGTCCTCGCTGCCTTACGCCCGCCCATTGTGAATCCAGGCCAGGGCTTGTTCCCGCCGCCGGTGATTATCCCCAGCAATCTCTCGGGCATCGTTCAGCTGCAGACCTTTCCTCCGACCATCGACGTGCCCGATGCCACCGGCCAGAATCTTAGCGTGACGTTGAACGCGATGGTGCGCTATTTCCCCGACCCAAATACCGCGCCGATCGCGCAGTTCCTGCGCGGCAACCTTCAGATCGTCGCTCCCATCAGCCAGATTTCGACACAGGTAGGAAACGTCATCGAGTTTGACTTCAAGGCCGATCAGGTGACGGTCAGCTTCACGCCGACCTATACCAGCAATCCGCTGAGCGCCTCCGATAGCGCGGCCATCAATCTGGCAATTCAGAACGCGCTGAAGACCAGCTTCCAGCCCTCGAGCGCCACCTTGCCCGGCGGCGTCTCGGCGCTGCAATTCAAAACGATGCTCTCCGGCTCGCACAAGGCGGCCGCGTTATTGCTGGACTTGACCAGCCACGCCAGCGATCCCTCTACCGTGCAGCAGATCGCCCTAAACCCAACCGACGATTTCGTGTTCGCGATAAGCCCGTCGTATATCAACTCACTGTTGAAGTCGTCGATCAGTCAGCTCACGGTTTTTCCGCCGATCTCTGTAAGCGAATTGTTCCTCTCGACGACCTATACCATCACGCTGACCAGTCCTGCGCCGGCGCTGAACTTCGTCAGTGGAGCGATTCAGCTCGTCATCAACGCTCACGCGCATCCCGACTCCTTCGGCTGGCCGGCCTTCGACTTCCGGACCGTCGTTTCCTTCACGCTCAAGCTGATTCCGATCGACGCGCAGGGCCGGCTGGGAGCGGCAGAACTGGCGCTGAGCGGCGTCTCACTCGACTTCACCGATTCTGGCATCGGCGGGGCCATCAAAGACGCGATCCTGGGAGCGTTCAAAGGCCCGATCACCAGCAAGATTGCGGCTGCCGTCAACAACATCCTGGACTCCTCGAATCCCAACGGCATTCAGGCCACGGTGCGCAGCCAGACCAACATCGACACGCAGCTGGGCAACCTGGTCAACTCGCTGCTCACCGACCCAACCACCGGTGATCAGCCCGATGCCTCGCTCAAGCTCCAGTTCTCTTACACCGCAGTGGACATCGAGCCCACAGCCGTGCTTCTGCGGGGCTTCGAGGCGGTCCTCGCGTGGGCCGATCCCTATATCGAGTACGACCAGATACCTCCGCAGCCCGCTGGGGGCGGCGGTCATGGCGTCGGCGGCGTGGGCGGCGTGGTTACGCCGAGCGGACCGGACTATACCGCGCTGAACTCGTGGATTCCCGGCGGTACTATCACGCAGTACGTGTGGAGCATCAGCTACAGCAATCAGCTTTACCCCTTCGGCGTGGATCCGGACAAGTTCGTCCTTCTGCATTCCACTACATTGCCCGTAAACGACGCTGCCTCGATGGGCGCTTCGCTTCCGCCGTACACGCCGTTGTGTCTGACGGTGCAGGGCACGCGCATTGGACCTTGGGGAGCTGAACCTGCGGTTGCGGTCAGCGCGACCAATTGCGGCTTCCATATCCTGCCGCTACCCGGGCTCAATCTGGGTGACGTTGCCTCGGGTACGACCATTGCAATGGCGCGGCAAGGAGCGAACGGTCGGATTGTCGTCACGGGGCATGCCGCTCCACAGGCAGCCGGAAACGCCGCGCCCAATCTGCTCGTTCATTTTGCCGACGCGAAATCGGCTGCCGATCTGAAGGCGCTGACGCAAGCTCTGAGTCATACGAAGCGTACTGATGCGCCCACGGCGGTCATGGCTGTGGTCCCGGTCGGACATCTGGAGAAACTGCGTTACACGCCGGGAATCATCTACGCCGAAAACGACGCTGCCTGGGAGCGCGCGTTCGGTCTAGGCAATGCCGCGCGCCCGCTAACCGTTATCCTCGATCCCACTGGTAAGGCAGTTTGGCGTCATGAAGGCGCAATCGAACAGGGAGCACTCGTCGCCGCATTGACAAAGATGCTGGCTCCTACATTCGCATCTTCGCCGAAACTTCAGCGCCTGAATGTCCGGCTCGGCCAACCCGCGCCCAACTTCCTCTTCGAGTATTCAGCTGGCCACGAGCTGATGCTCTCGAAGCTAAAAGGTCGTCGTTTAGAGCTCGTCTTCTGGCACAGCAGTTCTGCGCCCAGCATACAAGCCATCAAAGCAGTGCTGCCGGCGCAGAACGGCGCTCCGCCGCCGCTGGTGTTGGCAATCCATGACGGAGAATCGCCCGAACACGCGCATCGCCTTTTGGCGGAGAAGAAGACCTCGGCCATCGCAGTCGCGGACCCCGGGCGCACGATCGCCACTGCGTACGGGGTGAGTGTGTGGCCGACCATCGTCTCTATCGACGCGTCGGGAATCATCTCCGGTGTACAGCTCGGCTACGCCGAAGCTGCACCCGCATCGGCGCAGCATTCAACGAAGTAATAGCTGTCCGAGCGAGGACAATCGATGCTTGATCCGTTTCTGATCCTCACCCCGGTGCTGCTGTTGGCCATCGTGGCGCTGCTGGGCTTTGTGGGCTGTTATCAGGACGTCTTCGTCCTGCCGCCGCTGCTGCTGCACGTGCAGACGGTGGTCGCGTCGGCGTCAGCCAACACGAAAAGCGTTTCCGCCGGCCCGCTCACGCTCCATGGTGGCGAGCTGATCGTGGTTGCGGTGCAGTGGAGTTCGGCGATCTCCGGTCCCGAAATGCCGGGGCTCAGCGGCGCATCATTCTCGCCGGTGAACGGCGGCGGCCCGTTCGCATGGAACAACATGTCGGTTCAGATATTCTCGGCCTTCAATCCGGCGGGTAACACCCAGCTCACGGTAACCGCATCGCTGGTGCGCAATTCGACCGTGACCTGGAACCTGTGTGTTTCGGCGTACTCGGGCGCGGACGAGAACACGCCGTTGTACAGTCCGCAGACCAGCAAGCTCAATTACGTCGGCAACAATCCGCAGAGCCCGCCCCTGAACACTGGGACCAACGATCTTGTCTACGCGGTCGCGTTCGCCGCGAACAGCGACGGCACTTTCCCCGGCAACAGTTCCTTGACCGCGGGCCCGGGCTTCACTGCGGAATTTCCGGCGATCACGAATCCTCTGGTGGAAGACGGTGATGGCAGCAATCCGGTTGTCGCTCAGGCGACGAACACCACCCCCGACCCCAACGCCAAGGGATTCATCTTTGCGATGGGGCTGAAGTCTGCATCGTAGTCGCGGATGTTGGATAGAGAGAGAGAGACTGAAATGATCGATGGGTTTGTAATTCTTACGCCGATTCTACTGTTGGCTATTGTTGCGCTGTTAGCTTTCGTGGGCTGCGACCAACTATTAGGGTTGAATCCAACCTCATTAGGGTCAAATCAGGTCGGCTATGTCAAAACCGCAGTCTATGTCGAGCCTGCTACTCCAGCGAACGGCACGAGTACAACTATCTTGAATGCGATATTGAGCGGTCTGCAAGGCGGCGAACTGATCGTGGTCGCGCTGCAGTGGAAGGGAAATCCGCCGACATTCACGCCAAACTTGATGTACGCTGCCGGACCCTATACGTGGCAAACCAAGGTGGGTGCTTTGCCCCAGACAATATCAGATATCCAGGTCTTCACGGCGATGAACCCGGCCCATAGCGCGCAGTTCACAGTCCAGGTGAAGCTAAACTCGGTTGTGTCCTGGAGCCTCTGCCTATCGGCTTACAACACGGTGGATACAAACGCCCCCACCTACAGCCCCCAAACTGCTCAGGTTTCCGCTAGCGCCAACAACCCTGTGACCACCCTCCAGACGGCTCAGATCGGCCTGAGCGCCGGCGACGCGCTGTATGCGGTTGGCTTTGCCGCGGACGCTGATGGTAGCTTTCCGCCGGGAGCGAACAATCTGGGTCCGGGGCCCGGCTTCACGCTTGATAACTCTGGAAACACAAATCCTCTGGTCGAGCACCTGATCACCAGCAACGAAGGCAGTAACCAATCCCTCTCCGCGGTAGTAATGAACACAACGGGGAACCCAACCGCGAACCTGTTCGTCCTTGGCATGGGCATTAAGGTTGAGCCCCAGTCCTGATGGCGCGGGTCGGCCAACCATCATTGGCCAGAAATCGGCATGCGGGAGGTTACTCCCCGGGAGTCGGCCAGCATCCGGCAACCGAGTGTATTCCGGGATCCACCGGCGTTTTCGAGGACTAATCTATGGCTTGGAGGAGTTTTCTATCCCAGGCCTCAGAATCGAGACCTGGGCCACCCATTTTATCTTCCATAATCAGACCTGGGCCACCCGCCAGTGGGATTTGGGCCACCCCGATACTACTCAGAACTCACAGAGCACCGGGGACATCGATTTGCAGGGTGACGGCCGGCATCCCGGCGATTTGCGCAGTTACGGTGGCTGTCCATGAGGTTGCCTGAAAAGGGAAGAAGACCGTGGTAGCGCCGCTAGTTCCCCCCGCCGGAATGATCAACAGGATCCAACTACCCCCGCCTGCTGGGCCTTGGTTGCCGCTTCCCCCCGTACCGGAGAGGCTCACCGTGGCGCCGGCCGCAGGGGCTGGGCCGCTCAAAGTGACTGTGAGAGTGCTGGCATAGCCCTTGCCTGCGGCGACGGGTGACCGGTGACAAAAGGGAGCAATAACCGGAAGGAAATACAGTCGTTGGCGTAATCAGGCGTGGCTGTTGAAAAACTCTTTTTGGTCGCTTCTTCGGGGGAGATCGGGTGACCAGAAATGTCTCGGAATTCGAGAAGATCGTTTATATGGCATCCCGGCGCGATCTGATTTCTGCTGGTTCGGGCGCGTAGGAGTTTTTCAACAGCCACAGCCATAGCGCAAGTAACCCAGATTTCAGAGCACTGTCCAGCGAGAGCTTGGGGCCTTGCCCAATTACCCCCCGTGAGTCTGCCCCGCTAAGTGCCTGATATTGTGAGAGAACATCTTCTACTACGTGCCCAGCTTCAAATTCGCAGGAGGGAACCTCGGCTTCATGATCGCTCGCTGCAAGAAATTATCGGCCGCTTTGATCCTGTTTCTGGCGATGGCGCTTACTTCTTGCAGCGAGAAGTTCGACTACGACAAAGGCGCGAGCATGACCGGAGGCAATCCCCAGGCCGGTATGGAGAAGATCATCCTGCACGATTGCCACTCCTGCCACGTGATTCCGGGCATTCCCATTAACCGCGACAGCCGCGGCCCGGCGCTCAAGCACTGGGCGAGTCACACAATGATCGCCAAGAAGTGGCCGAACACTCCAGAGAACCTGGAGGATTTTATCGAGCATCCCGAGCGCATGCTGCACGGAACCGGGCTCAAGAGCGAGATGACGATGTCAAACGTAAAGCCTGGCGATGCGAAGGATATTGCCGCCTACCTGTTTTCAATCGAGTGAAGCTACAGTTGTTTCTCGGTTCCACCAGGCTTGCTGAGGCAGGGGCTTCGTCCGACGCCGGACTTTGACGTCTCGCCGTGAGAGCATTTCGCAGACTAACGCAAGCGCTTTCGGCAGGGCGCGGCCCACATCCGGACCGAGTTCGGTGCCGACGTCGAAGTTGGACCCCACCACGCCGACGAGCCAGACTTCCTTCAACCCAACGCTTGCAGTCTCCGCAGCGAAGAGCGTCTCTTCGAGACAAGGCTGGTGCGCGCTGAGACGCATACCTGCCACATGCTGCCGTAGCTGCGCCTGATCGTAGACCAGGACCTCGCCGGGTTCTCCTCCGCAGGAGAGAGCGTCGAGCAGAATCACCAGCTCGCGATCGACCAGATAGTCAATAAAGTCGAGCGCCGGCGTGCCCAGGTCGAGCAACTCGACGTCACTCTCGAATTCATATTCCGACTCGAGACGCGCGATGGTCTGCGGGCCGAAGCCGTCATCCTGCAGCAGGATATTGCCGATGCCTGCGATCAAAACCGGCGGCACTCGTGGCTGGGAGATCACAACACCTTCACCGTCGCAATCGGCTTGCCCGAAGGATCGTAGGTGTGACAAGCGCATGCCATGCACGGATCGAAGGAGTGCACCGTCCGCAGTACTTCCAGAGGCCGCTCCGCGTCGATCACCGGATTGCCCAGCAACGAAGTTTCGTATGGGCCGGGAACTCCTCTTTCGTCACGCGGGCTGGCGTTCCAGGTTGTCGGCACCACCGCCTGGTAATTGCTGAGCCGTCCATTGCGCAAGACCACCCAATGCGACAACGTTCCACGCGGCGCTTCATGTGTGCCCACGCCTTCCACTTCGCCATCGGGAAACTTCGGAGGATTGAACACGGCGGTATCGCCGCTGCTGATGTTGGTAACCAGATATTCCCAGTGTTTCTGGGCCAACTCCGACAGCATGGCGCAACGGATCGCGCGCGCTACATGCCGCCCCATAGTGGATTGCAGATCGTTGACCGTGACCTTGCGTTTGCCCACCGCGGAGATTTTATCGAGCGCGGCATCCGTCCACTTCTTCGTCAGCGGATGTCCCTGCGCGTAGCCGACGAGCACCTGCGCCAGCGGACCAACCTGCATGGGCCGCCCGTCGTATCGCGGGGCCTTCACCCACGAGTACTTGCCGTTCTCTTCGAAATCGGTGTAGTGCGGCTGGGTCTCGCCCTTCCAGGGATGCTGCGGCTCGTTGCCCTTGTACCAGGCGTGAGTCAGGTCCTCGGCGACGGAGTGGCGGAATTCCGTGTCCGCTGCGGTGTACAGCGTCTTGGGGTTGGATATGTTTCCCTCGAGGATGACGCCGCCAGGCAGATCGAAGTTGGAAGCCTGCGCATTGACCGGCAGATCAGGGACGGCCAGATAGTTTCTCACCCCAGCGCCGTAACTCATCCACTCCGGATACAGCGCCGCAAGCGTGCACGCGTCGGTGAAATACACCTGCTGCACAAAGGGAATGACCGAATCCATCAGGAACTTGATCTGATAGAGCCGGTCCATGTTCAGCGTGCCGAGACTGTCAAGATTGATGGCATTCTGCACCCCGCCCACGGCCAGGTTCTGGATATGCGGAGTCTTGCCGCCCAGCATGCCGACCACCTGCAATGCGTAACGTTGATACTGTAACGCCTGCAAATAGTGCGTGAACGCGATCAGGTTGACCTCCGGGGGCAACTTCATGGCGGGATGTCCCCAGTAGCCGGTGGCAAACATTCCCAGCTGTCCGCTGGACGCGAACGCCTTCACCCTGTCCTGCGCCGCCTTGAGTTCCTTCACCGAGTTGTCGGTCCATTCTGACAGGCCCTGGGCCAGCGATGCGGCCTTGGCAGGATCGGCGCGCGGGATGGTCATGATGTCGACCCAATCGAGCGCGGAGAGTTGATAGAAGTGCACGATGTGATCGTGCAGGGCGTGATTGATCAGGATCAGGTTCCGGATGAACTGCGCGTTGGGAGGAATCTGCAGCCGGAGCGCGTCTTCAACCGCGCGAACGCTCGCCATGGCGTGAACGGTTGTGCAGACGCCGCAGAACCGCTGGGTAAACAGCCAGGCTTCGCGAGGATCGCGCCCCAGCACGATGTTCTCGATGCCGCGCCACATGGTGCAGCTCGCCCACGCTTTCGAGACGCTGCCGCCTTCCACCTCCACGTCAATGCGAAGGTGTCCTTCAATCCGCGTAACTGGGTCTATGTTGATCCTGGTTGCCATATCCACTCATTTGTATGTAAGGGTAGAAGTTCCGGTAATAGCTTTCCGAGTCGTACCACTGCTGCAACGGTGCCGGCAGTATCGGCAGCCGCTTGACCGCAATCAGAAAAAGGCAAATGCATGTACAGATGAAACTCAACGAGATCGCAATCTCGATGACCGACGGCGTGTAGTAAGCGATGATCCCCAGCCGCCATGGGCGATAGGCCAGCGTGGTAGGGTCGAAGCGATAAGCCATGCCCCCGACCACGATGAAGAAACAATTCCTAAAGAGCGTGTAGGCGTTGTCCCGGTATTTCGCCTTCCGCAGATAGAACGCCGGCACGAAGATCAAGAGCATTTCGGCCCAGAACAAGCAGCTCAGGAAGCCGGAGTTGAACATCATGGTGAATCGCCCGCGCACCATGATGTCCAGCAATCGCACGGCAATCCAGGGGAAGATAAGCCAGTTCAGCAGAGTCACCAGTTCGTCCATGATGGACTGATCGATGGCGCGCTTCCACGTCAGGCAGCACAACAGCACCGAAGCGATGGTGGTGGCCACTCCGATAAAGGCCGCGGCCCAGACGTAAAGCAGCGGCAACAGCGGTGTTTGCCAGAGCGGAAAGACCTGGTTGCCGGTGAGAAGCATAAGCGCTCCCAGCGCCGATTGATGCAGGATCGGCAGCGTGTAAGCGAGGGCCACAATGTAGGGGTATGTCTTGCGGATGATGGGAACCAGCCAAACCACCAGGCCGCGCCCGGGCGGAAAGAAGTAATACCATTGCTCCAGGATGGGAGGCGTGTTCTCCAGAAACAGCGGGAACAGACAGTACAGCGGCATACACCACAGCACTTCCCACATGGGCGAGATGGTGTTCCAGCGATACACGGAGAGCAGGTTGTAAACGTTCCAGGGCCGCGAAACGTCCACGGCAATTGCCAGCAAGCCGGTGAAGTAGACGAGGAAGCTGATGAGCAACGTCACGCGCATCACGGCGTGCAGTTTGCGCTTGCGAAAGATCCAGGCGGCGATCCCAATCGGAAAACTGCCCGAACCGAGCGCGGTGAGCGTCATGACGTTGAAGGTCTTCCAGATGCCCCAGCCGTAGGCATCGTTCATGCCGCTGACCGGACCCAGCCCCGCCAGTTCGCGGTAGGCGGTCAACAGAAACGCCAGCAGAGTCATGGCCACCAGCACAAGAAAAAAACGGTTCACCACCGGGAACCCGTACACGGGCACCGCCCGCTCCCAGCGAGCGTAACGTAGCCTGTCTGGCGCGTTTCTCATGCTTGCCGTGCTCATAGTTGCGCCCTCAAACCAGTTTCTCTCTCGCGTTCATGCGCTTCCTGCTCGTGGCCCGCCAGGCTCTTACGAATCACCTGCACCAGGCCGGCATACAACAGCGCCGGCAGCGCGAAGT
>PLBD01000357.1 GCA_003135315.1 Acidobacteriaceae bacterium
GGAAGCGGCGCGGCTGGCGGGCGTCTACTCCAAGGACGTGATCAACTCGCTGGTGGTCGATCCGGCCCACCTGCCGCAGGTGCAGTTGCAGGTGCTCATCGTGGAAATCGATCGCTCGAAGCTGACCGCGTTCGGCATCAACCTGTTCGGCCTGAATGGCACCAACATCGGCCAGGGAAGCACGGAACAGTTCTCGCCCTTCACCTTCCAGAACAACAGCGGCAGCACCACGCAGGCCATCACGTCGGATTTCCTGAATCTTTTCTACTTCAACATCAAGAACGGCGTGGGCGCCTCCATCAAGGACCTGCAAACCAAAGGCATCCTGGAAATCCTGGCCGAGCCCAACCTGACTACGCTGCATGGCAAGCCCGCGCGCTTCCTGGCGGGCGGGGAGTTTCCGTATCCCATTGTCCAGCCGGGCGGCGTAGGCAGTGTGCCGACGATCACCGTGCAGTTCCGCCCTTACGGGGTGAAGCTGGAATTCACTCCCTTCGTGAACTCGGATGGAACCATACGGCTGCGAGTGGCGCCGGAAGTGAGCGCGCTGGACTACACCAATGAAGTAGTGATCGCCGGATACACGCTGCCGGCCATCTCCACGCGCCGGGCCGAGACGGAAGTGGAGTTGAAGGACGGGGAGAGCTTCGGCATCTCCGGCATTCTCGATCACCGCACCACCGACAGCCTTAGCAAGATGCCGGGCATCGGCGATATTCCCATCCTGGGGCAGCTGTTCCGGTCCAAGAACCTGAACCGTTCCACCATGGAGCTCATCGTGATCGTGACCCCCAAAATCATCGACTCGCTCAGTGGCCCCGGATTGCCGCCGCCGTCGATTCCGGAAATGGCTGTGCCGTTTATGCAGCCGCAAACGTTCGATCGCAATCTGCCGAAGAATTGAGGACCGCGATTGTTGCGCAAGACAAGTTTGGAGAGCATGACGTGAACAGCGAGGAATTTACGGAAAGCGCTGCCGGCTTGTGTGCCGCCACCCTCTGTGCGGATGCGGAGACCGTGGCCGCGGTGAAGCAGGCGGTGGGGCGGAAAAACGGTACGTTCGCCGGCGAGCTCCAGGACTACGCGCATTGCGACAGCGATCCAGTGCTGGTGCAGAAACTGCAGCGGGCGGAAGTCTGCGTTTGTGTCATCGACTTCGATCGCGACCGGGCAGCGGCAGTGGGAGCGGCGAACGCGTTGCAGCAAATGCTGCACGGGCGGGGCAGCCTGATTGCCGTGTCCGCCAATTCTGACCCGGCACTGCTGCTGGAGGCGATGCGCGCGGGCTGCGGCGAGTATCTCACCAAGCCGGTGGTCGCCGACCAGGTGGCCGAGGCCCTCGACCGTTTGCGTACGCGCTCCAGCGCCCGCAAACAGCCCCAGAGCAAGCCCACGGGCAGGATTCTGGCGCTGCTGGGCGCCCGTGGCGGAGCCGGTGCGACGACCCTGGCCGTCCATCTGGGCTGCTTCCTGGTGCGCCAGTACGGCAAGCGCACCTTGATTCTCGATGAGCACCGCCGCCTGGGACATGTGTCGTTGTACCTGGGCGAGGACGAAGGCAACTATCACTTTTACGAGCTGGTGCGCAATATCGCCCGTCTGGACGAGATCCTGCTGGACGGCTTTGTCATTCACCACTCCAGTTGCCTGGACATTCTGCCGTCGCCCGATGTTTTCGACGATTCCGCCAACGTCTCGCTGGAAGACATCCAGCGCGCCATCCGCTTTCTGGGCCAGAACTACGAGTTCGTGGTGATCGACTGTCCTCACGGCGTACACAATCTCAGCCTGGCCACTATCGACTGTTGCGACGAGCTGTACCTGATTGCTACCCCCGACGTTCCGGCGCTGCGCGACCTTTCCCGTCACATCGACCGGCTGCTGCAAGGCAACGTGCCGCCTTCCAAGATCAAGGTTGTCATCAACCGGTTTTCGTCGGAGGGCGCGCTGGCGCTGGAGCAGATCGAGAAAGCGATCCGGCAGCCGATTGCGATTGCCATTCCCAATGCTTCCTCGGACTTGATTCGGGCGATGAATACCGGCAATCCGGTGCGGCCCGAACGCAAGTCCGAGTTTGCCATCGAAATGAAGAAGTGGGCGGCGAGTCTGGTTCCCGGGCAGGTGGCGGATGCAGCCGAACCGAAACGGAGGTTCGCATTTTGGAATTGAGCCGGCGTAGCTGCGGTCCGGAGGGTTAGAGAGTCATGGCAGAAGCCGCCATCACTACCACCACGCTTCCCGCCAGTAACCTGATCGCCCACCTGGGCCGGGACGCCAATCCCTTACTGGCGCGGGCGCAGCAGGATGTGAAGTCGGCAGTACATCGCGAGCTGATCGGCAAGGTCGATCTGGAAAAGCTGCTCTACATGCAGGACACGCGGGGGCGGCAGCAATTGCTGGCAGTCATTCTGCAACTGGTCGCCGAGCACGGAGTCCCATTCAGCGCCAGCGAGCGTACCCGCCTGGCCAACGAGGTGATGGATGAGGTATTTGGGCTGGGCCCGCTGGAGCCGCTGTTGCAGGACCCCACCGTCACCGACATTCTGGTCAACACCGCCGACTCCGTCTACGTGGAGCGCGGCGGCGTGCTGGAGACAACCAATGTCGTGTTCAAGGACAACCATCACCTGATGCACATCATTGAGAAGATCGTCTCTCAGGTGGGCCGCCGGGTGGACGAGTCGTCGCCCATGGTGGACGCGCGGCTGCACGATGGCTCGCGCGTCAATGCCATCATCCCGCCGCTGGCCATCGACGGGCCCATTCTCTCCATCCGCCGATTTGGCGCACAGCCGCTGACCGCCGACGACTTGCTGGCCTACCGCGAGCTGACGCCGGTCATGATGAGGGTGCTGGAGAGTGCGGTGAAGGCGCGGCTGAACATCGTGGTGTCCGGCGGCACGGGCGCGGGGAAAACCACGCTGCTCAATGTGCTTTCCGGATTCATCTCGCCGCGCGAGCGCATTGTCACCATCGAAGANNGCCTTCGACATGCTGCAGGCCATGAACACCGGCCACGACGGCTCCATTACCACGGTACACGCCAATACCCCGCGCGACGCCATCTCCCGTATCGAGACCATGGCCCTGATGGCCAATCTGAACCTGCCGGAAATGGCGATGCGGCAGCAGATTGCCGCCGCCATCCAGATCATCGTCCAGGTCTCGCGCATGAGCGACGGCTCGCGGCGGGTCACGCACATTTCCGAAATTACCGGCACCAGCGACCAGGTGATCAGCATGCAGGATGTTATTCTCTTTCAGAAGAAGGGATTGGGACCGAACGGCAAGGTGCTGGGACGCTTCTACGCGACTGGGATCGTGCCCAAGTTTTCCGAGAAGCTGCAGGCGGCGGGAATACCCCTGGACACCAACCTTCTGGATTTCTCCGAGGAGGTTTGATGCGGGAATTTTTCACCACGGAGAACACGGAGAGCACGGAGAAAGCCCTGGTGAAGCTGAGCTCGTCGTGTTGTGAGCACTCTCGGTCGGGTAGCGCATTCCCGTACTTCCGGCAAAGGCCTCTGACCACGGAAAACACGGAGGGCACGGAGAAGAAACCAGAAGAGAAAAAACCAGAAAGGCTTTCTTCCGTGCCCTCCGTGTTCTCCGTGGTAAATGATCTTCCTGGAACCGCCAACGGACGCCTTACGCGCCGGCGGGAGGGGCAGCCATGTTCCTGATGGGGCTGATCTTTTTCCTGGTGCTGGTGCTGACCTTCGGGACCGTCCTAGTGATGACCCGGCCGACGTCCGAGGAGCGGACGATTGAAGGCCGAATCGCTAAGCTGCATGCCCCGCCCAATGTTGCCGTCGCGCCGGATGACGACAGCTCGGCCATCATCAAGCAAACCCGCCTGAGCAAGAATCCCCGGCTGGACGCGCTGCTGCGGCGCTGGGGCATAGGCCAGACCATTCAAAAGCTGCTGGCCCGGGCGCAAAGCCTGTGGAGCGTTTCCGGCGTGCTCGGCCTGAGCCTGGCGCTGGCCGTTGCCGGTTTTGCGGTCGGCTACTACGAGTTGCCGAGCCTGGCTGTGGCCCTGCTGCCGGCCGCGTTCTGCGCCGCCCTGCCGTTCCTGTTCCTGCGCTATCAGCACCTGCGCCGCCTGAAGGAATTCAACCGCCATTTGCCGGAGTCGATCGACCTGATGAGCCGCGCCTTGCGCGCCGGGCACTCGCTGACGGCGGCCATCGAGATCATTGGCGAGGAGTCTGCGGAACCGGTGCGCAGCGAGTTTCGCGAGGTCTACCGGCAGCAGAACTTCGGCTTGCCGGCGCGTGAGGCGCTGGTGGAACTGGCGCGCAGGATTCCCCTGCCGGAGCTGAACTTCGTGGTCACCGCCATCCTGTTACAGAAAGAGACGGGCGGAAACCTGGTGGAAGTGCTGGACCGGACCACGACAGTGATTCGCGACCGGCTGCGCATCCAGGGCGAAATACGGATCCATACCGCCCAGGGCCGCCTGACGGGCTGGGTCCTGTCGCTGCTGCCGGTGGTGATGTTCTTTCTGCTGAGCATGGCCAACCGCGGCTATACCCGGGTGCTGATCGAAGATCCGCTGGGCAGGAAGCTGATCTACACCGGTGTGAGCCTGATTGTGCTGGGCGGGCTGGCGATCCGCAAGATTGTGAACGTGAAGATATGAACGGCATGAACGCCATACGCGTGATCAGCTGGATGGTGACGGTTTTCTGCGCTCTGGCGGTTGTCCTCGTCGCCCTGCTGATGCGAGGCTCGGGCGAGGCCAAGCGCCTGATGGAGGTAACACGGACGCCGTTGTCCGCCCCGGGCCAGGGGGCAGGCGGCGCAGGGAATCCGGCGATGCGTCTGCTGCTGGGGTTGGTGCGCTTCGTCCGCACCCGCCTCGGCTTTGCCCCGGACGAGAAGCTGCGGCAGAAGTTGATGGCGGCCGGCCTGCGCGACAACTCGGCCGTCGATACCTACTTTGGCATCCGGCTGCTGGGCCCGATTGCCGCAGTCGTGGCCGGCACTTTCATCGGCAGCAACACCTTCTTTTGGATCCTCATGCTGATGGGGATGGCCTACGTCGCGCCAGATCTGTGGGTGGGCCATCGCACCCGCAAGCGGCGGGAACACATCCGGCTGGGTTTGCCCGATGCGCTCGACCTGATGGTGGTGTGCGTGGATGCGGGGCTGGCCATCGACCAGGCCTTGCTGCGGGCGGGCCAGGAGCTGGCCCTCAGCCAGCCTGAAATCTCCGAGGAGTTCCTCCAGATCAACTTCGAGCAGCGCGCCGGCAAGCCGCGCATTGAAGCCTGGCAGAGTATGGCCGATAGAACCAGGATCGAGACGGTGAAGAGCTTTGTCCAGATGCTGGCGCAGACCGACCGCTTCGGCACACCCCTGGTGAAGGCGCTGCGCGTATTCGCCGACGGCCTGCGGCAGCAGCGCCGGCAGCAGGCGGAAGAGTTGGGTGCAAAGACCACCGTGAAGCTGATTTTTCCGCTGGTCCTGTTTATTTTCCCCAGCATTTTCATTGTTCTGCTGGGGCCGGCAGTCATTCTCATAGCCAGGAACCTGGTGGACATTTTCAAGTGAGTGTCGAGGTTGCCGACGCTGGGAAGGAAGGAGGAAGAGCAATGGATACAGTCACCGTGATCCGAGTAATCGCCGCGATGCTGGCCGTGGTATGCCTGGGCGTCATCGTCATGCGGCGAAAAAAACATGCATAGTTCCAGCCCGGCGCAGGCCATCAGCCGGCCTGGCCAACAGCCTGTGGATCCCGGAGGCGGACGTTGTTAGACGTTCCGTCGTCCGGGGTTCATGCTTGCGCGCACTCCCGCCTGGAAGCAACCAGCTGGCGCGAAGCGACTGCTTGGCAGCGCGTCATTCCATACCACAGCCAGCCGACGAACAGCGCAAACCCTGCGATCTTGAATGCTCCGAGAGCTATCAGGTAAGCCGGCGTACAGAACAAGACGATTACCGGCGCGGCCGCCTGCCAGCCATTCCGGCGGCGCCACATGCTGTCTTGCATCACGACCAGGATGGGCAAGAGCAGCAGCGCGAGATCGTGCAGGTTCAGATGGAAGCTGACGAGGATGGCAAAGCAAACCAGCCCGGCAAAGGCGCGCGCGGGCGGTTGTTGCCGTTGCATGCCGGCGCCGGCAGCCAGCAGCAGACCTGCCGAGATCACGCCCACAAGAATGGCTTCCAACTTCGAGTGTCCGGCCAACAGCAGTGCGAGCAATCCCCGCAGGTTCGGCATCATGCTGGGATGGACGGCCATACGCGGCGCCGTCTGGCCCGTGTGCAAAATCGTCATCAGCTGGCGCATGCCGGCAAATCCCACCATAGAAATGCTTAATGCAACGACCGCAAATCCCGAGCAGAAAAATCCTCGCAACATTCTCCAGCGCCGCAGCAGAAGATAAACCGCTGCGATCGGCAGTACGAGTTGCGGCTTGAAGAAACCCAATCCGAGCGCGGCTCCGGCCAGCCATTCCATCCGCCGGGCGAGCAGCCAGGCGCAGGCCGCCAGAATGGCCAGCAGCAGCACGGAGTCCTGCCCCATCCACAGGC
>PLBD01000288.1 GCA_003135315.1 Acidobacteriaceae bacterium
TAGAAGTAGTTCTTGCGCGCGAAGATTGAGCTTTCGTTGATGCGGCAGTTCAGCGCCGTTGCCGCCAGCACCGCGAACTCGACTGCGCGCTGGTTGAGCACGGGCAGCGCGCCGGGAAGACCCAGGCACACCGGGCAGACGTTGGTGTTCGGCGGATCGCCGAAGTGCGTCGAGCATCCGCAGAAGATCTTCGTCTTCGTCAGCAGCTGAACGTGAACTTCCAGCCCAATGACAGGCTCGTATTTGGAACGTGCCGCGACAGGGGCTTCCGGCGTGGTGGCCATAATCTTGATTATAGCGGTGCGATTCGAGCGGCTCTATGGCGTGAAGTTCAGGCTGCACAAGAACGCGCTGCCCCACAGGACGAATCCTGCGAGGCCCACGAGCAAATATAACCGGCGCTCGAAGGCGTTATGCAACGTCGGCAGCGGCAGCGGCGATCCCAGATCACGATGAAAGGAAGTAACCAGCAGTCCGCCGAATCCGACCACGGTGACAGCGCCGCCGAACGCCAAGCCTGCCATGATGAGCACGTATCCGAGGGAAAACACAACGCACCCCAATGCTTCAGCAAAGCCTAGACCTTAGGCGGGAGTTGTGCAAGGTGGTCGGCGAGCATTGATTCCGGACTTTGCCGATTGGGTGGAAACACAAAAGTTGCGGCCAATGACGGAACCGCAGATCCCTCGGCTGCGCCCGAAGCGGGCTCCGCTCGGGATGACAAAAATAAAGGAAGTCCTACGGAAAGGAAACGAGACCGATGCGATCGTTCTCGAAACTGGAAACCAGAGACTCAGAACGATCCCATTCTCTAGTCCCTAATCTCTGGCCACTGGCAACTGGCCACTAGCCACTCTCTTCGCCAGGGCCCACTTCAGTTCCTCGATGCCTTCGCCGGTAACGGCTGAAATCGGGAACAGTTCCAGCTTCTTGCGCTTGCAGTAGCGCTTGAGTTTCGTGAGTTTGTCTTTGTCGACAATGTCCATTTTGGACGCGACCACGATGGTCGGCTTGGTATCGAGCCCGCTGCCGAAGTTCGACAGCTCGCGCGCGATCACCTCGTAGTCCGCGACGGGATCAGGCCGCCCGCTCGCATCGGAAACGTCAACCAGGTGCGCCAGAACGCGCGTGCGCTCGATGTGCCGCAGGAATTGCGTGCCCAAGCCAGCGCCTTCACTGGCGCCTTCGATGAGTCCGGGAATATCGGCGACGACGAAGCTGGAATCGTCCGGCGGCTCGCCCGCAACTACCACGCCGAGATTCGGCTGTAACGTGGTGAAAGGATAATCTGCAATCTTCGGCCGCGCGGCCGAGATACGCGAGATCAGTGTGCTCTTGCCGGCATTGGGATAGCCGACCAGGCCGACATCGGCCAACAGCTTCAGTTCCAGGCGCAGGTCGCGCTCTTCGCCGGGCTTTCCTTCTTCATGCTCGCGTGGCGCTTGGTGGACCGAGGTGGCGAAGCGCGCGTTGCCGCGTCCGCCGCGCCCGCCGCGCGCTATAACAACCCGCTCGTCAGGATGCGAGAAGTCATGCACCACCTCGCCTGTCATCTCGTCGTAGACGATGGTGCCAACCGGCACTTTCAGTACGATGCTTTCGCCCTCGCGGCCGGTCTTGTTAGAACCTTCGCCGTGACGGCCACGCTCCGCTTTGTATTCGGGATTAAAGCGGAAGTGGACCAGCGTATTGTGACGCTCGCTGGATTCCATGATGACGTCGCCACCGTGCCCGCCATCGCCGCCCGACGGACCTCCGCGCGGCACGAATTTTTCGCGGCGAAAGGCCATGCAGCCATTGCCACCGTCGCCCGCCTTGACCCGGATTTTGGCTTCGTCGACGAACATGGAAAGCAGCAACTAGCAATTAGCAGCTAGCAACTAGCGTAAAACAAAAAGGCCTCATCGCAACGAGGCCTACAGTCGGCAACCCTACGTGGAATGGTTTCACTAGCTGCTAGTTGCTAATTGCTAGTTGCTTTCCTGCGGAACGATCGACACGAACTTGCCCATCGTGCCGCGGTCCTTGAACTCGACCACGCCGGTGACTTTGGCGAACAGGGTGTCGTCCTTGCCGCGGCCGACGTTGAGGCCCGGCTTGATGCGCGTGCCGCGCTGCCGCACGATGATGGAGCCGCCCGGTACCAGTTGGCCGCCGAACGACTTCACGCCCAGCCGCTGCGCGTTGGAATCGCGACCATTTCGCGAACTGCCTAAACCTTTTTTATGTGCCATTGCAATGTCCTCAAAATTATGATGCCGGCGTGGAGACCAGCAGGCTACGTTTCCTGCAAGTCGGAGCCATCTGGCTTCGCGCGCGAGACGAACCGCCGCACGCTGTCCGGCACGCCCAGCAGGACTGAATCAAAGCGCTTGACCGCTGCAAACAGGGCCAGGATCAACTGATGGAGCAGCATCGGCGGTTAAGCCAGGTCCTTGCCGTTGACATTGATGCCGGTAATCTTCACGGCAGTGAACGGCTGGCGATGTCCATTCAGCTTCTTGTACTGCTTCTTGCGCTTGTAATGGAAGACGAGGATCTTGTCGGCGCGGCCCTGCTCCACCACTTGCGCGGTGACGAAGGCCTTGGACGGCTTGCCCAGTTCGCCTTCGGAGCCGCTGACCGCCAGCACCTCGTCGAACTGCACGTTTTCCCCGCCGGCCTGCGACAGCTTCTCGACCTTGATTACGTCTCCGGGTGCGACGCGATACTGCTTTCCCCCGGCGCGGATCACCGCGTACATGTTGCCTCCCAAGAGTCAGTCGCGCACACTGCTGCGCGAAACCGGCTCAAATCTTTTGTGCGCTTGCACTTTCCCCGGCCAGGAAGGAATTCTTCAGCGGGGCGCCCCTGACGGGACATAGTAGTACAGGCAAACCATAGAAGTTTAGCGTGTTTGGCAGGGCTAGGTCAAATCGCTCCGCTACTCCTCCATGCATTTCGTCTGGCGCTCCACATATTTCTGCAACTTGCCTCGCTTCTCCAGCGACAGGAGATTGTCGAGCACCGGATACTTGGCGGCAGGATCGAAGCGCAGAATGGCGCGATAGGCGCGCAGGGTACCGGCCAGTCCGGCGGCCTGAATGGTGGCGGAGTTGGTTACGTTGGGATGCTCCAACTCAAACGCGGCCTGCGAGTACATGGCCTGCATGCGCAACTGCTCGGAATAGGTGTTGTTGACCTCGTCGAGCGATTGCAAATCCTTGCAGCAAGCGTCGACCGTAACGTCGGGGGCTTTCACGATCCACTCAGTCAGCCACATGCGCTTGGCCAGGTTGTCCTTGGCGAGGGGATGTTCTTCCAGGCTGCGGGCGTAGTCAACCACGCGCTCGCGGTCCTCGGGTGTGGAAAGCGTGCGCATCTTCGCCGCACACGGCAGAGAAACCGCGGCAAGCACAACCAAGAAAGCAACGAGTTTGCGAGCCATAGGGCTTTCCCCCACAAACTTCAGAATGCGGCCATTGGTTTTAGAATCATACTCCCTTCCGGGGTGTACAAAGCAAGGCGGAATTGCGTTCGTCAACGGCACTGGCTGCATTTCGTCCCATGAAACAGGCGGTTTGTCCCATTCGGACGCAAATGCGGGCGGGTGCGCTCAACCGGGGAAGGGATCTCCCCAGGTCCTTTTTGCCACTCCAGATGCCTTCCATAGTTCGTGGGATAATCAACCCCTGCGGCTGTCCCATGAAGAAAGTTGTCCACGCGGCGTGTCCCCACGATTGTCCCGATGGCTGCGCCGTGCTTATCACGGTGGAAGATGGACGGGCGACCAAACTCCAGGGCGATCCGGAACATCCCATCACGCGCGGATTTCTGTGCGGCAAAGTTGCCAAGTATCTGGACCGTGTCTACGCGCCCGATCGCGTTCTCTATCCCATGCGGCGGGTCGCAGCGAAGGGAGCGCACGGCGACGGCGCCTTCCAGCGCGTCACGTGGGATGAGGCTTTCAACGAGATTGTCGCGCGCCTGAAGCAGATCAGCAGCGAGTTTGGGCCGGAAGCTGTGCTGCCGTACTCTTATGGCGGCAACATCGGGGTACTGAACGGCGCTTCGATGGATCGGCGCTTCTTTCATCGGCTGGGTGCGTCGCAGCTGCATCGCAGCATCTGCTCGCAGGCGGGCGAGGACGCCATCATATCCGTGTACGGCCGCAAGATGGGCACCGAGCCGGAGCAGTTCCGCCAATCCAGGTACATCATCGCCTGGGCCGCGAACCTTCACGGCAACAACGCTCACCTGTGGCCGTTTATCGAGGAGGCGCGGCGCCAGGGCGCGAAGCTGGTCGTCATCGATCCGTACCGCACGCGGACAGCGCGCCTTGCGGACTGGCACATCCCGATCAATCCCGGCACGGACGTTGCGCTGGCGCTAGGATTGATGCACGTGATCGTGCGCGAAGGCTGGCATGACACCGATTACATTGCGCGCTACGCCGAGGGCTTCGACGAATTGGAGAAGCGTCTGCCCGAATATCCGCCGGAGCGGGTGGCGCAGTGGACGGGCATCGCGAAGGAAGACATTGAGCGCCTGGCGCGCGAGTATGCGACGACGCGGCCGGCCGCGATCCGCCTGAACTACGGTATTCAGCGCGCGCAGAACGGTGGCGCGGCGGTGCGCGCGGTCTGCATGTTGCCGGTAATCACGGGATCGTGGAAAGAAATTGGTGGCGGACTGCAGCTCTCTGTCAGCGGCGGCTTTCAGTTGGATCGCGCGGCAATGGAGCGGCGCGACCTGATGATGAAGAGCCCGCTGGGACGCCCGGCGCGCACGGTGAACATGGTGCAGCTGGGCAAGGCGCTGACGGAACTGGATGGCCCTCCGATCAAGGCGCTGATGGTATATAACTCGAATCCGGCGGCGGTGTGTCCGGAGCAGCACCTGGTGCGCCGGGGACTACAGCGCGACGACTTGTTCACGGTCGTGCATGAACAGTTCTTCACCGACACAACTGACTTTGCGGACTTGGTTCTTCCCGCGACAACTTTCTTCGAGCACAAGGACCTGGTCCAGGCCTACGGGCACTACTACCTTCAGGTTTCGCAGCAGGCGATTGACCCGCCGGGCGAGTGCCAGTCGAATGTGGAGTTCTTCCGCGAGCTGGCGTTGCGCATGGGGTTCGAGGATGAGTGTTTCCGGGAGCCAGTAGACGCGATGATCGAGGCAGCACTGGCGTCGGGAGCGCCGCAGCTCGCAGGCATCACGCGCGAGCGGCTGGAGAATGATCCGCATGTGCGGCTGAACCTGCATGGAGACGGTGATAGCGAGCCCTGGCTGCCGTTTGCCAACGGTTTTCCCACGCCCAGCGGCAGAGCGCGCCTCTACGACAAGGACTTGATCTCCCACGGAATGGATCCGGTGGCCTCGTTCACTCCACCCGAAGAATCGCGGCACAGCCCGGCGGGCGAGCGTTATCCGCTGGAGCTTTTGGCGCGCAAGGCCGACAACTTCCTGAATTCCACCTTCGTCAATCTGCCAACCGTTCAGAAGATGGAACCGCATCACGATGAGCTGGAAATCGCCAGGGAAGACGCGACGCGGCGCGGCATTGCCGACGGCGACCGCGTGCGCGTTTTCAACGATCGTGGTGAAATCTTTTTGCGGGCCCGGGTGGACGGCGCGGTGCAAGCCGGGGTGGTGGGCGCGCGCCTGGGCTGGGCGAAATTGTCCGACAGAGGGCTTAACATCAACGTGCTGACTTCGGCGCGGCTTACTGACCTGGGCGGCGGTGCTACGTTCTACTCCACCCTGGTGGAAGTGGAACGCGACGCCGCGAGCGACGGCGGCGCATGCCGGGGCCCCAGGCGCGCAACTTCCACCGGCGGCAAGGGTTAGGGTAGCTGCCGCTCCGCGATCAGGAACCGTCCCGGTTTTCGGAGCGGGACGCGCGTACCGTATAATTGCGCTTTCGTAAACCTTAAGCAACTGAGGGTTCTGTCATTTCTTGCCACCGTCAGGGAAGACTCGCGACGATGCTATTGGTTCGCGGGACACGTGATTGCGCCAGGGCGGTCAGCCTCTTCCTAACGCTCCTATTGCTCGCCGGGACGGCCATAGCGCAGCAGGATGTGATTGCCGATATCTACATACGCGGCAACCGCCGCATCCCGGCAGAGACCATTCGTGCCCGCATGTTCACCAAGCCGGGCGACGTTTACGATCAGGCGGCGCTGGAACGCGACTTCAACTCTCTGTGGAATACCGGCTACTTCGACGACCTGCGAATCGAGCGCGAGCAGACTTCCAAAGGCTGGATCATCTACGTTTATGTGAAGGAAAAACCGACGATCCGCGAGATCAAGTACGTGGGTTTGAGTTCGGTTACGCAGAGCGACGTTCTCGACAAATTCAAGGAACAGAAGGTTGGCCTTACCCAGGAGAGTCAGTACGACCCGACCAAGGTGAAGCACGCCGAGGTCGTGATCAAGCAGTTGCTGGCCGCGCACGGGCGCCAGTTCGCGACCGTGACATCGGAAGTGCGGCCTATTCCGCCCGCGGCGGTTTCGCTGACGTTCGTGGTGAAAGAAGGACCGAAGGTCAAGGTGGGCAAGATCACGTTCGAAGGCAACAAGGCGCTCAGCAACCGTGAACTACAGAGCGCGATGAAGAACCTGAAGCCCATCGGAATTCCGCACTCCATCTTCCTGGAGAACCTGTTCTCTCGCACCTACGATTCCACCAAGCTGACGGAAGACGCGGAACGGGTGCGCTACTTCTATCAAACCAAGGGCTATTTCAAGGCGCTGGTGGGCGATCCCAAGACCCAGATTCACGACACCAGCGGCGTGCGCTGGTATTTTCCCTTCAAGTCTTCGCCGGGCAAAGCGGTGGACATTACGATCCCGGTGGAGGAGGGCCAGCGCTACCGTCTGAAAGAAATCACCTTCACCGGCAACAAGGCAGTGAAGAACACCCAGGCGTTGCGCTCCATGTTCAAGATCAAGGACGGCGAGATCTTCGATACGGAAGCGATTCGTAAAGGCCTGGAGGCGCTGCGCAAGGCGTACGCCGCGCTGGGCTACATCAACTTCACGCCGGTCCCGAACACCGATGCGGATGACGAGAAGCGTCTGATCTCGCTGCGCGTCGACCTGGACGAAGGCAAACAGTTCTATGTTCGCCGCATTGAGTTTGAGGGCAACACGACCACCCGCGACAAAGTGATTCGCCGCGAGCTGGCGCTGGAAGAAGGCCAGATTTACAACGGCAACCTGTGGGAGCTCAGCCTGCTGCGCTTGAACCAGCTGCAGTATTTCCAGCCGCTCAAGCCCGAGCAGGATTCCGAGATCAAGCAGAACGTGCAGGATGGCACGGTCGATATCACGCTTAAAGTGAAAGAAAAGGGCAAGAACAGCATTGGTCTGACCGGCGGCGTGAGCGGATTATCCGGCGCTTTCATCGGGATCAATTACACGACCAACAACCTGTTCGGCAAAGGCGAAAGCCTGAGCCTGGAATTCCAGATCGGTCAGTATCAGCGCAACGAGACGCTTTCGTTTACGCAGCCTTACCTGTTTGACCGCCCGCTGCAGTTTGGCTGGTCGGTCTACCACCGCAGCTACAACTACAACCAGGCAAAGCTCACCGAGATCCAACTCAACCAGACGGTGACGCTGCCGCAGAGCTACCAGGCCCTGCTGCAGAACTTCACGCAAACCAGCACCGGATTTACTAGCTCGTTGAGTTATCCGATTAAACGGTCGTTCAAGCGCATCGGTATAACCTACGGGCTCGACGATTCGTCGGTGCAGACTTACAGCGCCGCCTCCACGGATTACTTCGAATCCCTGGAGTTCCGCGGCATCTCCGGTCCGAACGCGCTTAACGGGATTATCACCAGCAAAGTGGTCCCCAACTTTTCCTACAACCGGATCGACAACCCGCAGCGGCCCCACAAAGGACAGAGCCTGTACTTCGCCACCGAGGTGGCGGGTCTGGGCGGCAATGTCAAGTACGTGAAGCCGGTTACCGAATACAAACGCTTCATCCCGGTGAACAAGGGCCGCAATGCGATCGGCTTCCGCGTGCTGGGCTCCTGGATCACCGGTTACGGAGGACAAGTTGCGCCGCCCTTCGACCGTTTCTACATGGGCGGCGATACCGATATCCGCGGCTTCGATGTTCGTGCCATTTCGCCGGTCTCGTTCTTCCCAACCGAGGTGACGGTCGCGCTCCAGAACCCGGACGGTTCCGCCGTTCCCCTGAATCCGGCGAACCCGCGTTATGGCACCTATAACATCACGGTCCCGGTTTCCCAGATCATCTTCCCCGGCGGCGACACCAATATCGTGACCAACCTGGAGTACCGGATACCGATTGTCGGACCGGTTACGATAGCGCCGTTCCTCGATACCGGATGGGACTTCGTCTCCGAACCCAACCAGTTGCGGATTGCGGGAGAACAGGTCACCACGTTACAGAACACGGTGTTCGGTTGTCCTGCGCTGAACTCCAGCTACCAGTGCGTCGGCGGCACCACGCTGCCGATCAATCCCGTGCTGGGTATCGTTCCCGGCACAAACTACCAGACCCGCATGTCAACCGGCCTGGAGTTGCAGGTCATCCTGCCGGTGGTGAACGCGCCCTTCCGCATCTATTGGGCATACAACCCGATGCGCATCAACGAAACCGTGAGCGCACCGAACCCGATCACCCGCGGCATGTTCCCGCCGGGCGCTGCGGGCGATTACACCTACGCTCAGACGGTCTCGATTTACCAGCCCAAGTATTACCTGGCCGAGCCGCTGAAGACTTTCCGCTTCACGGTGGCGACGACGTTCTAGGAGAAATTTCCGTGCGCAATGTTTTGGCTGCAGTCTCAGTGGGCTTGCTGGCGAGTGTTTTCGCAGTCGCGCAAGGGCCGCAGCAGGCGCAAACCGCGTCCGCGCCGAGTCCGCAGCAGCAGATGATGAATTACTTCACGGGCGACTGGAAGCTGAGCGGCACCACGAAGATCAGCCCCAGCACGCCCGCCGTTCCCTTCACCTCAACCGAGCATGGGGAGTGGGTCCCGGGCGGCTACTTCCTGGAGATCCATTCGGTAATGAAAGGCCCGCTGGGCGACGTCCACGGGGTGCGGATGATGGAGTACAACGCCGCGGACCACGTCTATACCTACAACGCCTACAACAGCCTGGGTGAGCACCAGGTGGCCACCGGGAAGGCTGACGGCTACACTTGGACGTGGGACGCGGAAGAGAAAATGAATGGCATCACTACCAAAGGCCGTTACATGGTGACCCTGACATCCCCGTCTTCGTACACGTTCAAGTCGGAAGTGCAGAAGCCGGCCGGGGGATGGGTTACGGTGATGGAAGGCACGGCCACGCGCTCGCCGCAGTGACCTGCCGCGAAAGTGGCATTTCCCCGGTTTGACGCTGAGAAGCGCGTTTCCCTATAATCAAAGTATCCGCACCGCCGAATTTTCCGGCCGGGAAGCGTAGCGATCTGCACTCCAAGCAGGGCGCCGCAACCTGGCAGTTCAGATAAGACGCAGTTGCAGCGCGATCATCTCTGGAACACAAGAATTCCCGGAGCAGTTCTAAGGAGCTACGCCATCTCAATGAAGCGCACGTTCACAGGTACAGCCATGTTCGTCCTTGTTCTGGTCATCGCGAGCCTGGCCCAATCGACTCCGGCCGCAGCCCCGGCCACGACCACTGCTGCCCCTGCCGGCGGCAGCAAAGTGGGCATTATCGACATTCAGCAGGCGATCATCGGCACCAACGAAGGTGCGCGGGATTTCGAAGCCCTGCAAAAAAAGTTTGAGCCGAAGCGTAATGAGTTGGCGGCCCAGAACACCGAGATCGAGAACCTGAAGAAGCAGCTCAGTACCCAGGGCGACAAGATGAACGAAGAAGCCCGGGCCAATCTGGTGAAGTCGATCGAGACCAAGCAGAAGAGCCTGCAGCGTTCGGCCGAGGACGCGCAGAACGATTATCAGCAGCAGCAGAACGAGATCGCGCAGCGCATTCTGCAGAAGATGGCCCCGGTGATCGACAAGTTCGCCAAGGCGAACGCCTATGGCTTGCTGTTCGATTCGTCGAATCCCTGGCCGCAGGGCCCGCTGCTCTGGGCAACGGCGGGCGTGGACCTGACCAAGACGATCGTCGATGCCTACAATGCGCAGTCAGGCGTTGCGGCTCCTCCCAGACCTGCTGGCGCCGCAGCCAAGCCCGCTGGCACGACCCCGACGACGGGAGCCAAGCCAGCATCGTCCGCTCCCAAGTCGCAGTAACGTCTCCGGATTTGAAGGATGGCCGCCTGAGAGGGCGGCCTTTTTTGTTGCTTGCAGGCTGGGTCGGTTGCTCCCCGCCGGGTACCGCCGCCCTGTCCACAGAGTCATGTGCCGCGGCTGAAGCCGGCGTAGCTCCGCCGTCGCGCACGCAGTACCGAGCCTCATGCCGGTGATGCCCATGGCCGCGACTATGCCAGCGTTCTTTACCGTACTCTTTCCGACACGGCCGGGGCTGCGATTTGACCTAGAACCTCGAACTTGCTTAAGGCGTTCTTGCGGGGCGTGTCTGGAGGACGAACAGGAGCGTCAACACACCCTGCACGATCAGGGCAGAGCCGATGAGGAGGACGAATCCCTCAAAATGTGGCGCACCGAGAATGCGCTTGATCGCCGAAGCTCCCAACAACGCCACGCCCACAGCGCCCATTAGGACGACGGCGCGAAATACGAAACGGCCGTCAAGCAGCAAAAGAAGCAACGTAGCCAGGCCCTGGATCGCGATACACGCCGCGATTGCGGTTCGCTCGCCATACCCGGCATGCTTCAGAATGTGTTCCATCAATGCGAGCCAAACCCCCGCGGCAGCGGTAAACACGGACACGCACGTCAGCGCCGCTTTCATCGGTGGTCCTTGGACGCTCCGAACAGCCAAGAAGCTGATCGACTGCCGCAGATACCAAAGATTCGCCCGCATGGCGCCGAGTCGCGGCAACTGTTCTTCGCGGTACTCCTCCAACAGATCGCCGGAAATCGTCTCCCGGTCACGCGCCGGCAGGCAACACAGCAGCATCCGTTCGAGCCACCGAGGAGGCGCCGGCTGAATCATGCCTTCGACTCCAGCGGCCACTTTGCGCCTTGCCACACCTGCTCCAGCGCAGCCTTGGATTGGTTCAGGGCCTTGATGCCGGTCGCAGTGAGACGGTAGTAACGCCGCACACGCCCGGCGCGCGCGGGCGTCCCTTTTGCCAGACGCGAGGCAATGAGGTTCTTCTGTTCCAGGCGATCCAGCGTCGCGTATACAGCCCCTGCCGCGACTTGGCGGTCCAAAGAAGACTGGGCCCCGCGAAGAACGGCGCGTCCATATGCGTCCTCTGCCAGATTCCAGACGGCCAGAAGAATAGCCTGCTCGAAAGCGCCAAGAAGCTCTGCCACAATGTCTACATTGTAGGCATCTTGAAGAAGTAGGTCAACGATAAGTCGGCCCCGATAGCCACCACTGACCGGTGCGGTCTGGGGCACCGGCAAAGTGACAGAGCAGCGCTTTCGGTGAAGCGTGGCTTCCACAGTTCTGTGGAAAACTTTGTGGAATACGGCCTCGCGAAATCCGCAGCACTCCTTCTTTCAAATACTTACACACCTTGCCCATGAATTGTTGCACATCCAACTCATAATGAAATGAGCCACATAGGAGAGGCGTTCCCAATCAGGGAGCGGGACGCGACATTTTCTGCGGAAGAAGCGGTAGCAGGGGTTTTGCACAATATTGGTACCTTGGTGGGGGCGGCCCTGGCGCTCAAGAGACCGCGCAGAATTGCGGGTACCCGTCGAATCCCTCAAGCGGCTAATCCGTGTTGCAACACAGTCTCCGAAGGCCGTCGCCGGCGAGAAAATGGGACTTGATCAGAGTTCCTCAGTCCGGCTCATCACGATCCCGAGCCGCCTTCGAAGACCTTCTTCATTTCGTAGGGGTAGACACGATAGAGGCTGTAGCTGACACCAACGTCAGAGTACTGGCGGAAGAGCAGGTCGCCGCGGCCATTGGCGTCGGCATCGAGGGCATCGATGATCTCCATGCGGGCGAAGGAGTCGAGGTGATTGCTGTCGGTTACCGAGCTGAAGATTTTGATGGGCGCGCCATTGAGGTCCTCGTGCGCTACCAGGGTGATGAAGTAGTTGAACGCACCACCGCCCAGCGCCTTCGCCGCAGCTACGGGCAGGGTCGCGGTCAACACGAAGGTTGGCGAGCTGGTGAACTCCAGGTCGAAGGCGCGAAGATCGTAATCGGTGATAGCGGCATTTTTCGGCAGCGCCGGAGTCTTGCGCTGCGCGATGAACTTGCGGATCTCGTCGATCGCAAGGGTGGTCAGCTCACCTGACTTCGTCTCGCGCTCGGCGGTATTCATGACATAGAGCAGGGAGCGCGGATCATGGGGCGTTGCGTCGGAGACGGCGGGATAGGAATGCCGGCCTGGGCTGTTTAAGGCGGCGATCAGCTTCGGCTGCGGGGCGGTTGCTGTTGTCGACTGCGAAGCGCTGAAGGGTTTCGGCTCCACCGTGGCCGCGGATGACGTCGTCGGCTTGCCGCGGCGCAGGGTCGGACGATTGGGATCGCTCTCGTCTGGAGACGATGTGGCGGCGGGCGATGCGGTGTTTGCCGAGGGCGCCTGCGAAGATGCTGTAGCATCCGGCGGCGCGGCGGGAGTTTCCGACGAAGGCTTCTTCAGCGTGGGGCGGTCGGGAGGTTCATTCGGATTTGGAGCGGAGTTACCGGATGAAGGATTCGTGCTACCCGACGATGCGCTTTGCGAAGAGCCCGAGTCGCTGGAAGTATCGGAGCCGGATGACCCGCTTGATCCCGCGCGATGCAGCACGGGACGATCGTCGGCGGGATTCTCTGTGACCTTAGGCTTGGGTTGCTTGGCGGCTTGCTGCGCAAGCTTTTTGTCGAATGGGAGCTCCGGCTTCCAGCGGCCTGCGGCCACCCAGCTTCCCTTGAGTTGCTCGGGCGTGGTGACGGTGAAGAGGCCGGTGGGCTCGCCGTAGTCGGTGGCCTCATAGACCGTCTCGGGCTGCAGCGCCATGGGTTCGGGATTGGCGCCGTAGAGGCTGGCATCGTAGAAGCGATCGTCAATCCACAAGGCGACAGGCACAAGCCGCGCGCCGCCGCCGGGCAGGAATTCGAGCACCGCGATGGCCCGCGGTCCGCGCTTGTTCTTCTTCTTCTCGGCGCCTTGGTTCTGGCTGGGCTGCTGATCGGAATGCTGCGTGCGGTCGCGGATCTGGGCAGGGCTGAAGGCGACCAGCGACCACAGCGTCAGAAGAGTTGCGATGGCCCGACGGCCGGAATTGCGGTATAGATATTGAATCATGGAAATCAACAGCAAAGCTCCCAACTTCACTCTGCCCGACGAAAACGGAAACCCGGTTTCGCTCGAGCAGTTTCGCGGCAAGAACGTAGTCCTGTTCTTCTATCCCAAAGCCAACACGCCCGGCTGAACCATAGAAGCGCGCGGGTTCCGCGACGCATACAGCAAGCTGCAAAAAGCCGGACTGGTGGTGCTGGGCATCTCGCCTGACACGCCCAAGGCCCAACTCAAGTTTAAGGAAAAAGAGGACCTGCCGTATACCCTCCTCGCCGACGACAAGAAAGAAGTCGCCAGGATGTTCGACGTGCTGAAAGAGAAAAACATGTACGGCAAGAAGGTGATGGGCATTGTGCGCAGCACGTTTCTCATCGGGCCGGACGGCAAGATCGTGCATATCTTCTCGCCCGTGAAGCCCGAAGGCCACGCCGAAGAGGTGCTGGCGGAGGTAAAGGCAAGAGGGTAGTCCTTTGCGCCCGATCATGCCTCTTCTTCAGGCCAGCCATCTTGCCAAAATGTTCCACGTGGAAGATTTTTCTTCCCATTTTGGGAAAAACGCCGCCGGAATCCGCGCCGTCAACGACGTCTCCCTGACCATCGAGGCCGGCGAGACCCTGGGCCTCGTCGGCGAATCCGGTTCCGGCAAAAGCACCCTGGGACGGATGCTGCTGCGGCTCATCGAACCCGACTCCGGCAAGGTGATCTTCGACGGCCACGATGTCTTGCGCGCCAGCGGATCGGACCTGCGCCGTCTCCGCCGTGACATGCAGATCATCTTCCAGGATCCCTTCGGCTCGCTCGACCCGCGCATGACGGTCGAGCAGATCGTCTACGAGCCGATAGCGATCCATGGCAGCGAAGACGGACGATCGCGCCGCGAGCAGGCCAGTGAGGTCATGCGCGCCGTCGGACTCGACGCCTCCGCCCTGCGGCGCTATCCGCACGAGTTCAGCGGTGGCCAGCGCCAGCGCATCGGGATCGCGCGCGCCCTGGTCCTGCGGCCGCGCTTCATCGTTGCCGACGAGCCCGTCTCCGCCCTCGACGTCAGCGTGGGAGCGCAGATCGTCAATCTGCTCAAACAGCTTCAGCGGGAGTTTCAGCTGACGTATCTGTTCATCTCGCATTCCATGCCAATCGTGCGCTATCTCGCCGACCGCATCGCCGTCATGCAGCGCGGGGAATTGGTGGAGGTGGGCACCACGCAACAGATCACCACCGCGCCCCAGCATCCCTACACCAGGACGCTGCTGGCCGCCACGCCCGAGATGCAGGAGTAGAGCGTTACCGGTATACCTCCGACGCCAGGTCGTGGCTCAGCTTGAATGTATTGGCGTCAGTTTCGGTTGGATGTGGGCTCTCCTACAAACACCAGGCACCCGTTTGGATCGCCAATGTGGAACTCGGTCATCCCATATTCCCTGTCAAATAAATCCCGGATTTCGTAGCGGTTCTTGAATGTTTTCACATGCTCCCACAAAACATGAATGCCAGAAACCTCAATGTATATCTCGGTATGCCCGCGGACACACTTCATAACCTCATCTGATGCAGCCTCTTGGAAGTGGATGGTTTGACCATCCCGCTCCAGTATCGAGTACTCCGGCGATTTCAAGGTTGGCGCAAATCCAAGCACGCTCTGGTAAAACAGAATGGTTTCCTCCATATTGGCAGTCGCCAGCATAGGGCTGATTCTCTTCGCTATTGGTGTGCTTTTCATCACGGACCTCACCAGCCTGATAGTTTCCCGCTGTCGAGACATGATGGCACAGCGGAAGAGCCAATGCGAGCCCTGGACCTCAAACTGACCCACTACCGGAGACCACGTTATCAGGCCGTTTTATTGACCTTCTGGCGGCCTCATCAGTCGCCACGGCTTAGCTTCCGGATTGGTGGTACCATTCCCTGCTAACCGAGGAGAAAGCCATGCCTCATTGCACGAAGTGCGGAACGGAAGTTCCCGTCAATGCGCAGTTCTGCTCCAGTTGCGGACAGCCGCAACCTCCAGCGCCGGTCGCTCCGCCGGGATGGCAACCCCCGCCGCCCGCCGCCCGCTCTGGTATGTCGGAGAACACCGCCGCCGCCTTGAGCTACGCTTTAGGCTGGATCACTGGCATCATTTTCTTTCTGATCGATAAGCGTCCCTACGTGCGCTTCCATGCCGCGCAGTCCATCGTCACCTTCGGCGCGCTGAACATCATCCGCGTTTTCGTGGCGATGATCTTCGGCGTCGGATGGATGTTCGGCAGCCATCACCACCTGGGCTACGGCTATGCCGGATGGGGCAGCGTCGGACTCGGCATCGCCGTGATCAGCTTGCTGGGGATTCTGACTTTCGTCCTGTGGATCTACTGCCTGATCAAAGCTGGGACGGGACAGCCTTTCATGCTGCCTGTCGCCGGCCCGATTGCGAAGAGCCTTGCCGGACAGCAGTAACCCGGGGTCGTGAGGCGCTCAGAGCTGGGTCAGGCGTCCCGCCTTCTACTGAATGGCCTGCGGCCGCTGCGCCATCAGTTCCTCGAAGCGCTTGTCCGAGCGCAGGGCAGCGAACTCGTGGTCACTATAGACATCGTTGATGTGCTTGTAGCCGTTCTCCATGGCCTTGCGCAGGTACTCCAGCGAGCGATCGAAGTCTCCGGCTTGCGCGTACATCCTGGCCACCATGAACGAAAAGGCGGCGCGATCGTCGGGCGAAGTCGCTTGCGCCATGATCCCGGTACGGGTGACGCGGGTGAAGATATCGGGATCGCGCGAGAACGCCAGCGCGTATTGCTTGCCCGCATCCGCATAATCATGCTCGCCGAAATATGATGACCCCATGTTGTAGTAGAACACTGCGTCGTTGGGGCGAAGCTCGATGGCTTTCTTGTAGTAAACGATTGCCTTGTCGTACTTCCTCTTCATCTGCTCGACGTAACCGCGGTTGTTGTAGCTCTCCGCAGCATGCTTGTCGGCCTTGATGGCATGGTCGAAGCATTTGGTTGCCTTGTCCGGACGCTGCAGCAGCAGGTAGGACATGCCCTCCTTGTTCCATAGATTGGCCGAGGGCTGCTTCTTCAGCGCGATGTTGTAGTAGTCGATGGAGTCGAAGTAACGCTTCTGCGCGCGCAACTGATCGCCCTGTTCCTCAAGATCGGCGGCGGAGGCGCTGCCATCGGGTATGGGCGGCGGCGTGAGCTGCGTTGCCGGCGATGTGGCTTCCACTGGCGGCGACGCCTGGCCGTTCTGCGCCCAGGCCATCAATGGGAAAACGAGCAGCAGAGTTACCAGGCTACAGATGGGAAGCAAGACCCGAGGTGATCGCGGACGAGCCATGGCCATCCTCTTGCTCCGTCCACATTACGCTGGGCGCTAGAATGCGACGCGGACGAAAGCGGTTTCTTGTCAATATTAGACCTATTTAGGGCTAGTATTGTTCCCATTTTGTGCCGCATTCGTCCCGTTATCCTGCTCTTCATCACTGTCGCCCTTGCCGAAGATACGTCCGAAGAATCCTTTCTTCTTTTTCGCCTTCGGCGGTTGCGCCTGCGCGGCCTCACCGCTGGGCGGGGATTGACCTTGCTGACCGGCTGCTGTCGCGACTGGTCCGTTAGTGTTCGGAGGCGGCGCGGCCACTGCCGGCGCTCCCAGTCCCAGGATTTTGGTGAAGAATCCACGATGATCGCCGGTCGTCTGATCGCACGTGTCTTTAGGCTCCGTGCCCTCGATGAATGCGACGGTGTAATCCTCCGGGCACGACGGCGTCGCCAGGCGGTTGGTCACTTTGTCGAGCTGGACGGTGACGACTCCCTGGGGCGCCTTGAACTCGCTCACATCCGCATACTGCGGCACCTTAATCGCGCGCTTCATGAACTCCGCCCAGATGGGCGCAGCCGCGGCGCCACCCGCCAGCTTGATATCGGTGTAGTCGTCATTGCCCACCCAGACGATACACAGCAGATTGCTGGTGTAGCCGGCGAACCAGGCGTCGTGCGAGGTCCCGGTCTTTCCCGCGGCTGGCGCTGTGAACCCTCGCGCCCGCACTGGATAGCCAGTGCCATTGTTCACCACGGCTTCCATCATGGTCGTCATGACGTAGGCCACCCGCGGGTCGAGCACCTGCTTGTTGTCGGAGCTGTAGTTGTTCAGGACGTTGCCGTGCGCGTCGCGCACCGACCGCACCATCAGCGGCGACAGCCGCGTTCCGCCGTTGGCGAACACGGTGTATGCGCCTGCCATCTCTACCGGCGTCGCGTCGTAAGCGCCAAGCGCAATGGCCGGCGTGGCGCGCACACTGGAGATGCCTGCGGCCTTGGCCAAAGCCGCAACTTTGTCGAAGCCCACTTCCTGCCCCAGGCGGACGGTCGCGTTGTTCAACGACTCAGCCAGCGCGTAACGCGCCGTGACCTCGCCGTGGAAGGTCTCGTGATAGTTGCGCGGCTCGTAAACCTGATCGCCGTTGAACGGAATGCTCACCTGCGAGTCGTCAATCAGGCTGGCAGGAGTGAATACGCCGTCGGTGTTGGTCGCCACTCCGGTATTGGAATCGGTGGTGGTATCGGCGAACAGCGTCTGTCCCGTTACCGCGGTATTGATCGCCGCCGCATAGACAAACGGCTTGAAGATGGAGCCGGTTGGACGCTTCGCGATGGCGTGGTTCAACTGGCTGAGACCGTAATTTCTGCCTCCCACCAGCGCCAGGATCTCGCCGGTATGCGGATCGAGGGCGATCAGCGCCACCTGCGGCATCGGTCCCGATTCCACCTTGATTTCCGTCGTCGCATCCTTGCCGGTGCCGGTCTTGATCTTGTGCGTGCGCCGCTTGATCACCTGCTCATCGACGACCTTCATGCCGATATCGACTGCCTCGGCGGCGGCGCGCTGCAGGTCGGGATCGATGGTGGTGTAGATCCGCAGCGCGTGGTTGTTCAGCTCCTGCTCATTGAACTGGCCGGAGAGCTGGTCCTTCACCAGGTCGACGAAGTAGGGCGCGTCGCTGGCCTCCACGTTGGGCGTCGCCAGCGTGAGCGGCGCCGCTTCGGCGCGCTCCGCCTCATCGCGCGTGATGGCGCCGGTTTCCACCATCGACTCCAGCACCAGGTTGCGGCGCTCCAGCGCGCGCTTCGGATACTTGTACGGCGAAAGATAATTCGGACGCTGGATCATTCCCGCCAGCAGAGCGGCTTCCGGCAGCGTGAGGTTCTTGACGTCCTTGTTGAAGTAGGAGTGCGCGGCCTCGCCAAACCCGTTGATGGTGAACGAGCCGCGCTGCCCCAGATACACCTCATTGGCGTACATCTCGAAGATGCGCTGCTTGGAGAATTTCTGCTCCAGCTCGATGGCGATCATCATCTCCGTCAGCTTGCGTTTGAGAGTCTTCTGGGGAGTGAGGAAGAACCCGCGTGAGAGCTGCATGGTGATGGTCGAGCCGCCCTGCTCGTGCCGGCCTTCGCGCACATCCACCGCAGCAGCTTCGATCAGGCGGAAGTAATTGACGCCGCCGTGCTGGAAGAAGCGGCGGTCTTCGATGGCCAGCACAGCGTTCACCAGCACCGGTGGAATGTCCTGGAACTTGATGAGCTCGCGTTTGGAGCGGTCCTGGCCCTCAAACAGCGCAGTCACCAGTTGCGGCTCCAGCTCATAAGCGTCAATCGCCTGATTGTTGCCGCCGGCCGCGCTGATCGATGAGACCTTGCCCCGCTCAAAGCGAATCACCGCAGCGGAATCGGCGCCATGGAACGATTGCGGCCCGGGCGTAACGTGCAGCCCGTCGGGACCGAGGTGGTAGCGTCCGATGGGCGAGTCGCTGCCCTCGCTGTAGCCGGCGCGCCGCAACTCGGCCGTAAGCTCGGCCTCGTCAATTTTTTCGCCCACCGAGAGGGTGCGCGGCCGCGCATAGATCTTGGCTGCGTTGCTGAAGATGCCGCCGGCCATGCGGCGATCCACCACCCGCTCGTACTTCACGTACACGTACGCGAAGACGCCCATGAACACGATCCCGGCAAGGATGAAGCCTGCGACGAACAGCTTCACGAGGGGATCGCGAAACGAGAAATGCCGGGTCCGGGCAGTGCTCTTCGACGCCCGCACCGCCGGACTTCGATCAGGTACTTTGACTTTGATTGCCACGTTTATGAATACGCAGAGAAGCCGCTAAGGTTCTTCCATCCCAACGCGCCCGCTTGCGGCGGGCACACGCCGGGGACACCGGCTCTTGAGGATCAGACGACCCAGCGGCGCTCAAGTTATCCCGGACGCCGTCTTGCCGGGGAAATCCTCGGCCCTTCACATGCCTTCGTGGCCCAGTCCAGGCACAGCCAAGCGCCTGAACAGACGAGGGTAAAAGACGACCGCCAAAGCAGATTTCATTGTAGAACAGACCGCTGGCTGCAAGTAAACGGAGTAAGCGGATGGTTAATAGCAGGGCCGAATCCTGAAGCCCAGTGCCTCAGTGCTTCCTTGCCCGGACGCACCTCAGAACTCCTCATCCCAGGACCTCAGCACTTGCCAAAGGTTCTTTTGATGGCCGAACAGGACCACACTACGAGGTTCAGTGAGATTGGTACTGGCATCGCCGCACGTATTCTCTGCGACCACACCGGATTTCATCGCCTCGGCAAGGGGAAAGGTCCGAGGCGCAAAGCACTCAACCAAACCGTTCGTCAGCAGTACTATGTTCACCGTCTCCGGGACAGGATCTGGCAGCGTAAACTCGGCAACACCAACGGAATCCGTACGGTGGCACCCTCGGGATTGGTCCGCCGCGGTTGGCTTCGCGGCATCGCCAGCCGGGAACGAGACGCAAATCTGCTTCCAACGCAACGGATGCCCGCTCTTGCTGTCAAGAAGAACGACCTTAAGGTCCGCGGCGTAACCAAGGTGGCCGAAAGCGATCAGTAGTGACAAGCCTGCGAAAATAGGTTTGGAAAAGCGCATGGTTACTACCGTCGCGGGCGTTTCAGAGGCTGAGTATAGCTCACTCTTCGCCGGCATTGAAGGATACAGTTGAAAGGCTGCTCCCGCTTCCGTTCCCCATGCGCGGTTTCATCACTGCAATGCGTGATAAGCCTCACTTCCGAGGCATGACCGCTGGCTCACGGCCAGCGTAACCCTTGACACAACAAACACTTAGCGGGGAGGCAGTTGTGGCTCCTGATTTGCACCTGTCACTGGCTCACGGGAAGGAGCGAGTATGGCCTTTAGCCTTCTGTCCGTACCCAAACGGATTCATAAGACTTTTTCGAACCTGCGCACCGGCGTCATCCTATTAATCCTGGTTGGTTTAGCTTCAGCCTTAGGCACTTTCATTCTGCAGCGTCCCGCAACCGATCCTGAAAAGCTCGCCCGCGCTTATTCGCCTGCCACGCTGCACTGGCTCGATCGCCTCGGCCTCACCGATGTTTTCCATACCTGGTGGTTCCTCACGCTACTCGGCCTGGTCAGCTTAAGCATTATTCTGGTATCGATTGATCGCTTCCCCAATGCCTGGCGCTTTTACGCGCGGCCTTATCGCAAGACGGATTCGCATTTTCGCTCAGCTCTACCCAACAAAGTCGAGTTGCCCATCAGCAACACCGAAGATGGCCTCAACGCTGCCGAGCGGGCTTTGAAGAAAACGGGCTGGCCGGTCGAACGCATCGCCGACAGGAACGAACCCTCCTTATATTCCGAACGTCATCGTTTCTCAGTCATGTCGGTGTACCTCGTCCACGCCAGCCTTCTTCTCATCTTCGCCGGCGGCATCATCGACGGGGTCTTCGGCTTCAGCGGTTTCATGGCCCTGCAAAAGGGCCAGACCAGCAACACAATTGAGCTGCGTGCGGGCGGCACCAGGCAGCTTCCCTTCGCCGTGAAATGCAACGGCGCAGGACAGGAGAATTACGCCGACGGCTCCCCCAAACGCTGGTGGTCGAAGCTGGCGGTCGTCGAGAACGGGCAGGATGTGGAAACCAAGGAGATCGTGGTCAACGATCCCCTCATCCACAACGGCCTGCGTTTTTATCAGGCCAGCTTTGGAACTACCGGCAAGCTTGAGGGACTGAAGGTCGCCGTGACTCCCGCGCAAGGCGTCCCGAGCGAGATTACGCTGACGATGAACCAGCCGGTGCAACTGGATCCCAAGACAACAGTCACGCTCGCCGAGTACATTCCCGACTTCTTTGTTCGCGACAATCAAATATTCAAGCGCTCCGACGATCCGGTGAATCCGGCGTTTCGTCTGCAGGTGAAAAACACGGCCACCGGCGAAGAAGCGAAACTGTGGATGTTCCCCGCGTACAACGCCGCCGCGCAGGGCGAAGCAACCAGCTACAAGTTCGAATACCGCGATATGGAGATGGCCACCTACACCGGCCTGGAGGTTTCGCATGAGCCCGGACAGTGGCTGGTGTGGGCCGGTGTCCTCCTGATGGGAGCGGGGCTGTTCGTCGCTTTCTATCTGGTACACATGCGGATTTGGATCGCGGCAGTGACGGATCCGCGCGGCAATCTGGTGCTGTGGATTGGCGGGCAAGCCAACAAGAACCGCGATCGCTTTGAACAGAAGTTCAACGAACTGGTCGACAACATTCGTACCGAGTTGGAAAGCGCTTCGGCGATTCCGCTCTCCGCACAGCGAGAGCGGCCGGAGCTGACGCTGGCCGGTATGAAATAGGAATGGCCCCCGGTGAAGGGGCGGCACGGGACAACGATCAAGAGCGAAGTCCCTCGGCGGCTGAAGCCGCAATGGATATGAAAGCTACCGGACGGCCTGAAGGCCGTCCCCTTCAGAAGAGTTAAGACGGAGGAAAGACAATGGCAACAACCCGGGCACGAGTTGTACAGATGGAGCAGCGGCCCGCAACTGGCGGCAATGCGCTGCTCATCCTCGTAGGCCTTTCGGTGGCGTTTCTGCTGATCGTGGCGCTGCTGGGCGCGGCAAAATCCGGCGGCAGCCTGTTCAGCGAAAGCAATCTGCTTTATGTATCGCTGATCTTCTACGCTGCGGCGGGCGCGCTCTACATGGGCTTCGGTGTCACCGGCACCGCGCGGTATGTGAAATTCGCGTCCACTGCGACGGCGATTGGCCTGGTAGCCAACACCCTGGCAATCGCGCACCGCTGGTATCTCTCCGGGCGCCCGCCGTTCGCCAGCATCTATGAGATGCTTTTGAGCTTTGTGTGGGCTGTCGCCCTTCTAACCCTGGTGGCGGAAAAGAAATTCGGGGTCAAGATCATCGGCAGCATCACCATGCCGCTGGCTGTGGTCTGCGTCATCCTGATGCAGCTGTTGCCTTCGGAAGTCCGGCCGCTGGTTCCAGCATTGCAATCCACCTGGCTGCATGTTCATGTCACGCTGGCGATGCTGGCTTACGCCGCGTGCGCCTTGAGCTTCGCGCTCGCCATGATGTTTCTTATCCAGGACGGCTTGAAGACAGAAACATTCCTTGCCTGCACCAGCGCGACGGTCAGTGCCATCTACGTCGCCATCGTGGCCACGCGCTTCGAGAAGTGGGGTGGGCTGTCGGTGACGGCTTGGGACCCGCGTACCAAGTCCGACATGTTCCTGGGCAGGGGGATGCGGCTCTTCGTCACCATTCCCGACTTGGGTTGGCTTTTCGTCATCGCGGCGTTGTCCGGGATCGTTCCTCTGGCGCTGTATTTCGCCGCCCGCGCTAAGAAAGACGAGTCGCTCTTCGGAATCGCCAACCGGGCCGTGTTCATCGGCATCCTGTTGCAGATTGTTGTTCTGGCGGCGTTCGCCCTTCGGGTGCGCGATGCCAGTTACCCGTCACCCGACCAGGATGGACTCTTCCCGACCAGCCTGGCCGCCAGCCCCTTCTTACTGGGAGGGATGGTGACGGGTATTTTCGCTTCTCTGTTGTACCTGATGATGCTGTGGCGGCGCACCGACCTGCAAGGCATGCTGCCGTCCGCCGACACCCTGGATCGCGTCACCTACAAGACGATTTGTATTGCCTTCCCGCTGTTGACCGGCATGATTGCCACCGGCGCGTACTGGGCCAACCGCACCTGGGGTTCGTACTGGAGCTGGGACCCGAAGGAAACGTGGGCCGCGATCACCTGGCTGGTTTACGCAGGCTACTTACACATGCGGATCACGAGAGGCTGGCGCGGACGTAGGGCCGCGTACTTCGCCATCCTGGGCTTCGGCATCGTGATCTTCACCTTCCTCGGCGTCACGTATTTGCTTCCCGGCTTACACGCGTACGCATGAGGAACCCAGGGCTGAGCGCCGCGGACCTGAGGACTAAGATGGCCCCAAAGAATCAGCTCCAAATCGCTCGGCCTTGGATTGAATCAGGACCGCTCCCAGGTATTAGCTCTTGGCCTTTGGCAGGCGAAGAGCGGGATGCTAAGAGCTAAAGGTTGATAGCTAAAGTCAGTATGCCTGGATCCGCCACAATCCGCGTTCCCGAAGCCGATGTCAGCAGCGCCACGGTGCGGCCCGAGCTCGATCAGGCGCCCGCTCCACGCAAGCGCCATATCAACTGGGCGCTGAAGGCCGCTTTGCCCATCGCCGCAGTCTTGTTGAACGGGCTGCTGCTGTTCGTGCTGGTTTCCCTGTCCCTGGCCGCGGGCGAAAGGCACGAAGTGATTACCGTGGCCTCGGCGGGCGCGTTCCTGGTCTGCGCCGCCGTCATCATGGTGCTGGCGGTTTCCGTGCGCCGCCCCATGATGGAGTTGCAAGACAAGATCGCTCGCGTCACCTTGGGTGACATGGACGCTTCCGTCAGCTTTGCCGACCGCAATGACGAAATCGGCGACCTGGGCCGCGATTTCAATGAAATGGTGGCGCAGTTGAAAGCCAGCAGGGAAGAGATCCAGCGTCTGCATCAGACGCAGATGTCGCGCGCCGAGCACTTCGCAACCCTGGGCGAGCTGGCGGCTGGCCTGGCACACGAGATACGCAACCCTCTGGCTGGAATTGCCGGCGTCATCGAAATCGTCAGCCGCGACCTGCCGCCCGGCAGCCCGGCCCGCTCCGTTATCAAAGACGCAAAAGAAGAAGCGGTGCAGATCAATCGCATTCTTACCGATCTGCTGGAGACGGCCCGCCCGAAGCCGCCGCAATTTCAGGTCAGCGATATTGCCGGGACCGCCGAACACGCGGTAATGTTTGCCCGCCAGCAAGCCATCACCAAGCGCATCACGATCGAGCTGGAAAAGGACGAAAGCATCCCTGCATTCGGCCACGATCCCAATCAGATCAATCAGGTGCTGCTGAACCTGCTGCTGAACGCGATTCAGGCAATGGACAAGCCGGGCACAATCTATGTCACTTTGCGGCGCGACAAAGATACCGCCCTCATCACGGTTGCCGATCAGGGCAAAGGCATTGCGCCCGAAGCCCTCCCCAACATCTTCCGGCCGTTTTTCACCACCAAGGGACACGGCACCGGGCTTGGACTGTCGCTGGCGCGGCGCATTGTGGAATCACATCGCGGGACGATCACTGTCCGCAGCGAAGTAGGCAAGGGAACGCAGTTCGTGATCTGTCTGCCAATTGCCCACAGCCAGCCGCAGGGGTCCTGACAGGTACTCTTACATTGTGGGATTCTTACAGCGTGGGACACCGGCCTTCGCCAAGGCCTATATTTCCATCAATACCTTGCTGACCGGAGTCAGCACCTGGCAACCCGTCTTCGTAACCAGGACCATATCTTCAATGCGGATGCCGCCTTTGTCCGGGAGATACACTCCCGGCTCAATGGTGATGACCATTCCCGGTTGCAGCGTTTCCTCCTGAGTCTTGCCGAGTCGCGGAGGTTCGTGGATCTCCAGCCCAACGCCATGCCCGGTGGAATGAGTAAAGAAGCGGTCCAGCTTGTGCCGCCGCAGCACCTGACGGGCAGCGTGGTCCACCGCGCCTGCGGTTGTTCCCGGCTTGACAGCGGCAATACCCGCAAGTTGCGCCTCCAGGACAGCGTCGTACCACCGCCGCTCTTCGCGGCTGGCGCGGCCCACATGCACGGTCCGCGTCATGTCGGAGCAATAGCCGTGCAGCACGACACCGGAGTCGACCACCACAAATCCCCGCCGCGGGATTGGCTGGCTGGAGGCCCGGCCATGCGGCAGAGCGGAGCGCTTGCCGGCGGCGACAATGGTGTCGAAGGCCATCCCGTCGGCGCCGGCACGGCGCGCCGCAAACTCCAGTTCACCCGCGACCTCCGACTCCCGCACGCCCGCACGGATCGACCGCAACGCGTGCTCGTAAACCGCCGCGCCCATGCTCACGGCTTCACGGATGATCTTCATCTCTTCAGCGTCTTTGATCATCCGCTGGCCCATAATCAGGCCGGAGGTCGGCTTCCACGAGATTTTCTTGCCGACCAGCTTGCGCATGTCGGCCGCGGTTGCAACCGTGGTATGGTCACCCTCGAAGCCGATTGCGGCCTTTACCGCGCCGACCAGTGTGCCGGCCGCCTCCAGCAGCGGCCCCCTGGCGATAACCACGCGTGCGCCGCCGACTTCGTCCCGCGCCTGTTCGGTGTATCGTCCATCGGTGAAGAAGACACGGCGTTCGCGGAGGAAAAGCAGCAGTCCGTTGCTCCCGGTATAGCCGCACAAGTAGCGCAGGTTGGCCGGATGCGTCACTACGAATCCGTTGAGTCGTTCAGCGCCCAGCGTCTGCTGGAAGGTCTTCTGGCGGCAAAGGTAGTCCAAAGTTCCTCCAGGCTTTCGGGGCTATTGCGTCAACTTGAGCGGCTCGGAGGTCTGTTTGCTGGCGCGGTAAATATGACGATGATTCGGATGATGCGCCACCGCATCCAGCCGAACGTAATAGGTTCCCGTACCCGGACCCGAGCCGAACGGAATCACGGGACTGTTGCTTCCGCCCGCGAGCATGAAGTGCTGATAGCCCAGCGCCGTCGCCCGGCCAATCTCGTTCACGGCGACGATGACC
>PLBD01000620.1 GCA_003135315.1 Acidobacteriaceae bacterium
TCCTCCACGGATTTACTTTCCCATCCACGCGCCATGCATTCATTATAACGCCGTAATCAGCGCTCCATCTATGTGAAAATCATGGGAATACTCTCAATGTGGTACGTGCCACGCCCTACCACTTTCCCCGACCTCGTCCTCTGGAATCGCGCCCGCGTCGCTCCGCTGCGGAGTAAAATCGTCACAGCCATGGCCGACTTGTTCGCACCCACGAAGCCGCGGACGCAAGAACGCAACTGGATGCCCTTCGTTATCGGATTGGTGGCAGTCGTCGTCGTCATCGGCATCATCGTCGTTCTGACGCGCAACAAGGGCGGGACGGGGGCGCAGCCGAATCCCTATGCGGCCAAGCTGCAGATCTCGAATCCCAAGCTCAGTGCGGCAGAGAATTACGTCGGCGGAACGGTGACTTATCTCGACGTAACCATCGCCAACACCGGCGACCAGGCGCTGACGGGCGCCGACATGAAGCTCGCCCTCAAGAACTCCATGGACCAGGTGGTACAGACCGAGACGGTTTCGTTGCACGTTCTGGTGGAGAACCGGATGGGCGGTTATCCGGACCTGGTGGACCTGGAACGTTCGCCTATCGGACCGGGCCAGAACAAGACCGTGCGCATGACGCTGGAGCACATCTCCTCTGACTGGAACCAGAGCTATCCCGAAATGCAGTTGGTGAATTTGAAGCTGAAGTGACGAGTGGCTTTGGGTTCGGGATTGTCCGATTCTGAGTGTAACCAACTCGAAAGGCCATCTTCACTGACCCTGCTAAGCTGATCTCATGTCGAGACTCTGGATCGCCATCCTTCTCGTGTCGTCTGTCGTCGGCGCAAGGCCCCTGACGGCCCAGAGCACAAAACCCCAGGCCAAGTCCCCTGGGAACACGCCCGGCGTCGTGACCATTACTTCGTTCGACAAAGGTCACACGGTCATCGGATGGCTGGAGATTGTTCCCTTCGAGAGCAAGATCTTCCACAACACGCGAATGCTGCGCGTGCTAGTGCCTGCGAACTACTTCTCGCCACACAACGCTCACCGCAGCTACCCCGTACTTTACCTGCAGGACGGCGAGAGCCTTTTCGACGAAGCGGCCAGCCCTCAGGGTGAGTGGCACGTCGACGAGACGGTCGAGCACCTGGTGGGCAGCTTCAAAATTCCGCCGATGTTCGTGGTGGGCATCGATAGCGCCGGCGAGAAGCGCAGTTCCGAATACCTGCCGTATACCGACCCGTTGAACAGTGCAGACGGCGTCTCCAACGAGCAGGGCGTTCATGGCAAGGAGTACGCGCGCTTTCTGACAACGGAGGTGATGCCGTTCATCGAGAAGCGCTACCGCATCGCGCGCGGTGCGCTGAACACCGGGCTTGGCGGAGCGTCTTATGGCGGAGTCATCACGCTCTACACTGCGCTCGAGTATCCGGGCGTATTCGGGCACGTGCTGGTGGAGAGTCCGGAGTTGTGGATCGGCAAGAACCAGCTGTTAAAGGATGCGGAGAACGCCAAGCTACTCCCGCGCAAAATATACCTGGGAATCGGCACAAAGGAAGGCGGCGAGCCTACGCGCAGCACCCAGATGGTGAATCAAGTGCGCGACCTGGAAAGCATTCTGGTGAAAAAGGACTTGGGCGCAAGCCGCCTAAGGGTAGCGATTGAAGAGGGCGGGCAGGGCAATGAGGCGGCATGGTCGCGCCGCCTGCCTGACGCGCTGCTATTTCTTTACGGCCAGTGAGCGTGACGATTATTGTTGCCGGTGTGCGCGTGCGCCTCACCCAACTATACGCCGCAAAACCGAGGGTAGAGCCAGCCTTTAGGTTGGCGTCAGCAATGACGAAAAGAAGTCTGGGGACGCCGTGGTCATTGCAAAATGACCGCGACGTCCCCAGGTTTGTGTTCCATGTGCCGCGGCGCTGAAGCGCCGCTCTACCGAGTTCAGGCCGTCACGTACTTGCCGGTTTCGAGCACGCGGCTGGCGATCTTCTCCTGCAGCGCGATCACGTTCACCGGATCGTGTTTGGCCAGACGGCGGACGATTGCCATCTGGGTGCGCAGCATGTCGCCTTCGGCAACGGCAGCAACAACTTTCTTCGCCGCAGCTTCCAGGCGAGCAAACGCGCCTTCCAGATACACCTGCGTCATCGCGATGACGAGAGCAGCTTTCGCCTCGCCCTGCGCTTCAACGTACTTGCGCGCGCGCAGCAGCGCGGAGTCCATGGCAAACGCCTCGATCACCATGTCGGCGATGGCGCCCATGACCTCCTGCTGGTCAGCCAGCTTCTGCATGTACTTTTGCGAAGCCGCACCAGCGATCAGCATTGCCAGCTTCTTGGCGTTCTCGACGAGCTTGCGCTCCGCAGCCAGCGTGCCCTCGAGTTCGTCGCCGGACGGCCCCGCCATCACTTCGTCCATGACTTTCTTGATGGCCGGCAGAAGCGCGAGCTGTCCGCTCATGGCGCGCTTCAGCAGCCATCCGGTGATGATGAGGCGGTTGATTTCGTTGGTGCCTTCGAAGATGC
>PLBD01000414.1 GCA_003135315.1 Acidobacteriaceae bacterium
TCGATCTCGGTGTGCTCCAACATGTGGCCCATGTGGAGGTTACCGGTGACGTTGGGCGGCGGCAGGGTGATGGTAAAGGTCTGCTGCCGGGAATCAGAAGCCGGGGTTGCGACGTGGAACAACTTCTCGTGGATCCAGTACTCGGCCCAGCGCGGTTCAATGGCGCCCGGTTCGTAGGCCTTAGGGAGGTCGTGAGGCATGCCAGTCCATTCAGGAGCTAAAGGTCAAACTTCGATCTTACAGGCGCGGGAAAAAGGGGGTCAAACCATCCTTGAAGTGGATGGCCGATAGAGGGGCGCGCAACCTTGATAGTAACTCTATAGTAAGTAAAATATCAATTTGTTTATTAGATAGTTATAGAACCTTAGTGTGGCTATGAGGCGAGCAGGATTATAGGCCACACCAGCGGTATTTGTGACAGTCTGAGCGCGATTGACGGGGCTTTCCATGAGGCGCACGAGGCCCCCACCTTGAGGCCCGAGCATAGCCTAAAAAAAACCATTTACTCCTAACCCCTTGATGGGTATATAGTGGGGGGCGTATAGCTAAAACCAAAACTCCGGCTTAGGAGCTTTACATGATCCCCTTGTGGCCTTCCACGATTGCATCTTTAGACGATTCATTGAACCAGCTCTCCGAGAGCCTGGAGAAACTTAAGGCTGCCAAGCCGGTCAACATCACAGAAGTCACTGACCAGCTTAAGACAGCGGTGGAATCTGCTCGCAATTTGCGCGCATTGGTCTCAGCTGAGATGCCCGAGGCCACATGGCAAGACCGGGCGGAGCTTGACGTACTGATTGCGGAGATACAGAAACGGATAGAAGCGAGGCATATAGAGGGGCTGCGTGCCCGTCTTACGGCCCTCGCGGCAGAGTTGGAGCGCGGTACCATCGTGCACCGTCGGGCAGTCCGTGTCACGCAACTGAATCAAATGCGTGACGCGGCGGTCAAAGAACTGCGGTCCCAGGCCGCGGCGCCCGGTAAGCCACAAGCTCTGCCCGGCCCCGACCCGGATGAATGGCTCGACTGGGCGTGTGGCTTGCAAGAACCTGACGATACGGAGTCCCTACAGACTCTGCGGAAGGAATTTGTGCGCCTCGACGATTTCGTCGCCAATCTGGAGCCCAACATGTGGGTAGTGAAGAAGGAAATTCTGGTTTAGGAGCTTGTCATGAGTTCAGTCTGGCCATCGGCTCTTGGGTCTCTGGACGATTCTCTGGCCCTTCCCTTCGATACGGTGGGAAAACTCAAAGCCGCCCAAACGGTCGACATCGATGCAGTGGTCCAGCAACTTCATGCGGCCGCAGAATCGGGTGTGAGACTGCGGGCGTTGATATCCGCGGAGTTGCCCGACGCCTCCTGGCAGAGCCGGGCGGAGCTTCACGCAGTCATCGCGGAGATACAGAAGCTTGAAGAGGCAAGGAGAATCGAACAGCTGCGCTCCCGCCTGCTGGCCCTCGCAACCGAGTTAGAGGGCGGCAAAATCGTGCATCGCCGGGCAGCCCGTGTAACCGAGCTGAATCAACTCCGGGAACAGGCGATCAAGGAGTTACTGTCCCAGGGCGCGATCGAGGGAACACCGCCAATCCTGCCGGGCCCCGAACCAGACCAGTGGGTCGAGTGGGCCTGTGGATTGCAGGAGCCAGAGGATACCGAGAGTCTGGAAATTCTGCGCCAAAGATTTCCACAGCTCGATGATTTTGTTACCAACCTCGAGCCCGACATGTGGCAGCCGGAGACGCCGCCCCAGGCGTCAGTGGAGAGTGCAGAGGACGCGGAAGAGCGCAGAAAGGCTTTAGAGCAAAGGCGCTCGCGTCTTTTGGCCCTGGCGACGGAGTTGGAGCGGGGCAGCGTCGTGCATCATCGTGTGCTCCGGGTCAACGAACTGAATTACCTGCGTGACCAGGCGATAAAAGAGCTGCGATCGCAGGCCAAATTACCGTCAGGACCAAAACCGCTGCCCGGGCCGGAAGCCGACCAATGGATCGAGTGGGCATGCGGTTTGCGAGAGCCGCAAGATGCAGAAGCTCTCCAGACGCTGCGGAAGGCGTTTTCGCGCCTTGATGATTTTATTGCCAACCTGGAGCCCAACATGTGGAAGCCTGCGGGCTTGCCGCCGCGGACTCCACCGGATGGCGGCAGACCTGCCGACAAGCCGCGCCAGGAACCGCCTGCTCCGGCAACCAAAGGGGTTGCGGAGTATGCCGTAGCGGCACCTCCCATACCCATCAATGTGGCAGGAAAGTCCTCGGGAGGGCGCGACAAGGCGCAGGTCCAAGTGGCACGCGCTGAATCCGCAGTATCGGCGCTCGAGCCAGAGACGGTGGTTGTGCCCAGCAACGGTACTCCATCGCGCAGCGACGAAGAGATTCAACGGATGCAGGCGCGGGAGCGCGAGGCCCTTGCCCGGATAAAGAGCGCAATCCCCGAGACGGTGCGAACTTTCGACCATCGGATCCCGCGAAGCGCTAGCGGGAAGGGTAATCGGGCCGTCGCTCCGGCAATCCAGAAGGAACGAGTTGAGCCTAAGGCCAGCCCGGAAGCCCCTCGTGCAACCGCCGCAGCTGCGGCCGTGGTTGTAGAACCGATCAAGGCTGCCATCCCCGGCGAGGCGATCAAGAAGACGGTTATCGTAAGGGCGGTCCCGGACGACAAGCCTGCCGTTGCCGCCAAGGCCCCACAGGCGGTCAGCGCCACCCAGACGGAGGCTTCCGGCACTTGGGCGGAGTTCGTCTCCGACTTCAAGGACGGCGGAGTTGGAGCGCTTCTTCAGGACAGGTGGCGGCTGCCGGTGGTCGGCGTCGCGCTGCTGGTGCTGGTGCTGCTGGTGCTGGGAACCGTGTATTGGGTGCATCGCTCCCATGCCGGCAACAATGCGGTGAAAGCCGCTGAGACCTCTGTCGTAACGCCAAGCAACGCGGCGAGCACGGCTCAACCGGCAATCTCCACTGATTCCGCGGCGACGACTGCTGCGGGCAAAACGCAAGCTGACAAACCCAAGACGAAGGACCAGCCGAAAGACCAGAGCGCCACAGGCAAACCGCCTGAGCCAGCGCCGTCCCAGGCCGTAACTCAGGCTCCGGCCCTCGATGCATCGTTGCGGCTTCCGGCGCCCGTGCCAAAGGCCGCCCCGCCCGTCGCCAACAAGGAAATTGCGAAGGAAGAACCTCCTGCGCCTAACGGCGCGATGGGAGTGGCGGGCTCGGTTCCCGGCGGTTTGCCCGGTGGAGCTCCGAGCAGCGTGATCAACGTGGTGAAGGACCTGTCGGCCGCCGAGCCGAAGCCCGGGACCCAGAAGGTGACGGTTTCCTCCGGAGTGGCACAAGGTCTGCTGGTCCACCGAGTCGCACCGCAGTATCCCGCGCAAGCCAAGCAGGCGCGTCTTCAGGGAACAGTGGTGTTGCAGGCTGTGATTGGGAAAGATGGCAACGTGACCAGCGTCAAGGCGTTAAAGGGCAATCCTGTGCTGACGCAAGCTGCGATCGATGCTGTAAAGCAGTGGCGCTACAGACCCTACGCCCTGAATGGCGAACCAGTCGAAGCCGACACTCAGATCAGCGTAACGTTTACGCCGCAACAATAAGTAAGTCCCGCTGCCGCCAGCGCCCGGGCGGACGGACCCGTCCCTAGTTCAACCAGCGTCGATCCCTGCGCTCGCTTGAAGGCCTTTGCCTGACTCTGAAGGCCGGCCCGTCCCGCGATTTGAACTCGCACGCGGGTACAAGACCCGCGTGCTATCGAAGCTCAACCCAGGTTACTGCGGAATCAAGTGTCCGGAGAACGCTACGGTGCAGGTCGGCGACCCCGCCGAGAGTCCGTAGCTGAGGGTTGTACCGGGATCGGCAAACATCTCCGTCTGCTGCGCGGAAGAAAATTCCACTTGATTCACGAAGGACATTCCCGGCGCAAAAGGCAAGGTGTAAGAGACTAGATTGCCGCCGAGGAACACCTTGATGAACGCCGATCCGATGTAGGTAGTGCCGGCCCCGGCGTCGCAATCCGCGGTTACGAACTCGATCACCACCGTCTTCACCGGCTTGCCGTTCGAGAGCGTGCTGGGAAGCGTGATGTTGAAAGGGGTAGTGGAATTCAGGGCAGAGGTTACGGTAAACGGCTGATCTGCCGCCAATGCTGCTGGGGTGACAACGGCGGTCAGCAGCGCGATGCTGAAGCCGCTCAACAAAAGTTTGCTTGCACTCCTCATGTTGATACTCCTTCAACTCGGGATGTTCGCGGCCAGTCGCCACCCCGGTCTGCAAACGGTATGTCCTGCGAATCGGCCGTGTCAAGCCGCGATAGAGGATGGGGGTGGCGCAACAGCGCCTTGGAAACAGAGTGGTCCGCCACATCGTCTGAATCCTCTTACATTTCGTTTACATTTCTGAGACAACACGTGTTTCGCGAATTGTTATGTTCTATGCGCGCACGGCGCTGGAGCCGCAAACCAAATGGGAAAATCCATGCGGCATCATCGTCATATCCGGAAGTAGCGAGGAGGGAATATGGGCAAGCTTAACCTGGGTGTACGGACGGGCGTATTTGTGCTGCTGGCAATGGCGGGCGTTGCCTTATCGGCGCAGACTCTCACCACATTGCATAGCTTCAACAATACCGACGGTTCGCAACCATACGCTCCGCTAATGCAGGCGACGAATGGGTACCTGTACGGGACAACCTCGGCTGGCGGAGCCAACGGCGATGGCACGGTATTTGAGATCACCACCGGTGGCACGCTGACGACCAGGCACAATTTCAACCATCTGAGTCCTGTCGATGGAGCACAGCCCTACGGTGGGCTCATGCAAGCCAAGGATGGGAACTTGTACGGGACGACAAATCGTGGCGGTTCCCACAACGTTGGGGTTGTCTACAGAATTACGACCGGCGGCACGATGAAGGCGTTGCACGATCTGGACTATGAACCCGACGGGGCGCTTCCCTACTCGGCGCTGGTCCAAACGAGCGATGGGAGCTTTTACGGCACAGCTGCCGACGGCGGGGGCAGCGAGGGTACGGTCTTCAAGCTCACTTCGTTTGGTCAGTACACCGCGATATACACGTTTGGCGCGGACGGCGGCTTCCCGGTCGCGGGCCTGGTCCAGGCCAGCAACGGAAACTTTTACGGAGTCGCGTCGTTTTACGGACAGTACGAGTGTGGCACGCTGTTTGAACTCACCCCGAGCGGCGGGTTCACGTTGCTGCACACCTTTGATGGTCATGATGGCTGCTACCCGTCGGCGACGCTGGTCCAGGGTAGCGATGGAAACCTGTATGGGGTAGCATCCGCCGGCGGAGCCGGCAACGGCTTCAACGCCGGCACCTTCTTCAACATCACGCCAGGTGGCACGTTCAACCTGCTTCATGTCTTCGACAAAACGGACGGCGCTGCCCCCACAGGAGCGCTTATCCAGGCGAGCGATGGCAACTTCTACGGGACGACGCAAGTGGGTGGGGCGTATAACCAAGGCACGATCTTCAAGGTCACGCCGACTGGAACAGTGACCACGCTGTACAGCTTCTGNNACAACTTTCAACGGCGGCGGCGGCAACCATGGCACGGTTTTCAGCCTGTCAGTCGGTCTTGAACCGTTGGCGGGAATTTCGAAATAAGCAGAACGGGGCCGAGGCCGGCAGGAGCTCGGCCCCCACTGTCTGCGGGCGGAGTCGCCGCGAAACTTTCATGAAATAGGATGGCAGTCCCGCGCCGGCAGGCGTACATTTTGAACCATGCATTTTGACTTCACCTGAGGAGGGTGGCATGGGAT
>PLBD01000067.1 GCA_003135315.1 Acidobacteriaceae bacterium
AGAAGGCGCTGGTTTTGCTGAGCGATCCGCACCGGCATCTTTTTCGCTCGTGCTCTTTTGGCTGATAGTCGCGCGTGGACCAGCGCCACCAGGCGAGACAGACATGGGGTCTAGTGATCACGGTCACTGACCGGAGACGGATGCAACTCTGATGTACTGCCCGGTTGGAAAAACCGGGAGGGATCGCCGGGCGTGAGTTGCGCGAGAGGTGCAACTATGCTGCAAGATTCGCTTACTAAAGCTCTGAAATCGCGCGGGGTTTCCCGCCGCGATTTTGTGAAATTTTGCAGCTCGATGGTCGCTATGCTTGCGCTCCCACCGCGATATGTCTCCGCTGTCGCAAAGGCGCTTAGCGAAACAACGAAGCCGATCCTGGTTTGGCTTGAGTTTCAAGACTGCGCGGGAAATTCCGAATCCATGCTTCGAAGCGGCGATCCGACAGTCACGGACTTCGTCCTGAACCTGCTGTCATGGGAGTATCACGAACTGATCATGGCCGGAGCAGGCCGCCAGGCCGAGGATGCGCTGGAGCGGGTCGTTCAAGAGCACAAGGGCGAGTTTATTGCTGTGGTAGAAGGTGCAATCCCCACCGCCGCCGACGGCGTCTACTGCACCATTGCTGGCAAAACAGCTCTTGCAATCGCCGATCATGTTTGCCGTAATTCGGCCTTCAACATCGCCGTGGGCGCCTGCGCCTGGGACGGTGGTCTGGTACGTTCCAATCCGAACCCGACCGGCGCCATTGGCCTGCAAGAAGCAGTTCCAGGCGTCACGGTATTGAATTTGGGCGGATGCCCCCATAATCCTGCCAACACGGCGGCTGTGCTGGTTCACTATCTGACCTTCCACGAACTTCCTGCCCTGGACCAATACAACCGGCCGCTGTTCGCGTACGGCAACATCATCCACGACCAATGCGAGCGCCGCGCCCACTATGACGCGGGGCGTTTCGTGGAGGAATGGGGCGATGAAGGTCACCGGAAGGGCTATTGCCTCTACAAAATGGGATGCAAGGGACCAGAAGCTACCTATAACTGCCCAACTGTCCGCTGGAATGGAGGGACCAGTTGGCCGGTAAAGTCAGGCCATGGATGCATTGCCTGCGCTTCCTATCGTTTCTGGGATACGAAGTCGCCGTTTTACAAGCGATTGCCGTCGGTGCCTGGCTTCCCAGCGGACGTGGATGCGGGAACGATCGGGCTTGTGCTGACGGGCGGCATGGCGGCCGGCGTGACCTTGCATGGAATTGCCAGCATGGCACGGAACCAAATTCGGCCGCGCGGCGAAGAGCCAGCGGGTGGGCCTACTGAGATCGCGAAACCAAGCGGACTTATCGAGCGCGAGGGACCACCGGAAAAATCATGATATCGGACTCATCGCTCCTAGATTCGGCGAGATTGGGTGTTTCGCCGTCGCAGTAAATTCAAGGATCTCTTGTGCGGAATCCTATTTCGCCTAAATCGGCCCTGGGTCGCTTCCCCAAAAGCGAACTGGTGCGGACTTACGTCTGGGAGAAGCCAGTCCGCATTGCGCACTGGCTGATGTTTTTTGCCTTCGTATCGCTTTCGTTCACGGGCCTCTACCTGCACCGCCCGTTTTTGCTCGCCTCCGGCCATGCGTCCTTCCTCATGGCCAAGATGCGCTTCATTCACGTGGTCTCGGGATTTGTGCTGATCGCAGCGTTCACGTTACGGGTCTACTGGTTTTTTAGGGGTAATTTCTGGTCAAGATGGTACGCCTACATCCCCATCCATCGCGAGCAGTGGGAGGGCATCGGAGAGATGCTGAAGTTCTATCTCTTCATGCGCTTCGGTCCCGGCCGCCGCACCGGTCATAATCCGCTTGCTGCATTATCGTACGCCGTTATCTACCTGCTAATCCTGGTCGAAATTCTGACTGGATTGGCGCTGTTTGACCAGGTATTACATAATCCCGTCCTGCACCAATTCATAGGCTGGCTGCCCCAGTTCATCGAGCTTCCGTATCTTCGCCTGATTCATTTCTTCCTGATGTACGTGTTTTTCGCGTTCATCATCTTTCACGTTTACGCATCGGTTCTAGTATCCACCGAGGAAGAAAACGGGCTGCTGGACAGCATCTTCTCCGGGTGGAAATTCATGCCTGCCGGTGCCTTGCGGCGTGAGATCGCGAATATCCCCGAAGCCCGGCACTTTGCCAAGCGCCACCAGTTACTGCCCGCGGGCACGCCCGAGGAGATGCGCACCGGAAAGGCGCCACGGCCTCGCCCCGGTCCTACTCCGATTACGCTCTATCGCAACTTAATCAGCTACATCGGAACCGGAATTGCTGCCATCGGCGTTCTGGTCTTCGCCGTACTGATGGCTTATCACACCATCGGCGGCGGCGCGATGGTCCAGCCCTACGGCGACCTGGTTATCTTCCTCGTCCCTCCAATTTTCGTAATCTTTGGTGTCGTTGTCGTGCTCTTCGGGATGTATGTCGAGTGGATCCGCTGGCGAATGAATAAGCCCCGATCATTCCAGCGTTATCCCACCTGGAACCTGAACGTTGCCAGCGAAAGAAATGCCCTGTTGGCGACAGGTCTGGGAGCAGCGATCCTCTTCATCCCTGCGATCTACGGCAGCTTTCAAGCCTATCGCTACACCGACGCGGTGTCATTTTGCGGCACCACTTGTCATTCGATGCGGCCGGAGTATGTGACCTATCAGCGATCGCCGCACGCCCACGTTGATTGTGCGCAATGCCACATTGGGGCAGGCGCTGTAGGATATGCTCAGGCCAAGGCTCATGGCATCGTCGAGCTGGTCGAGACCATACAAAACGACTATCCGCCGCCTATTCCAGTACCAGTGACGGATTTGAGGCCTATTCGGGGAAACTGCGAGCGGTGTCACTGGCCGGCCAATTTCTTCGGCTCTCGCGAGGTGGCGCGTGTGCATTTCCTGGCCGATCAGCAGAACACGCGCTGGGAAATCGATATGCTGGTGCACGTCGGTGGGGGCGACTCTTCGGACACGTCCCGACTGGGCATTCACTGGCACGTCGCCAGCAAGGTCGAGTATTCCGCGACCGATGCTGAGCACCAGAACGTCACCTGGGTACGGGCCATCGATCCGACAACCGGCGCCTCAAAGGTGTACACCTCACCATCGCACGCTTCCAAAGCGCCTCTTGAAATCAGAACCATGGACTGCGTGGACTGCCATAACCGTCCAAGCCACATCTTTCAATCGCCGAATCGGAGTGTTGACGTGGCACTCGCTACGGGACGTATCGACTCCTCGATTCCATTTATCAAGCAGCAGAGCGTAATAGCGCTGGCGGCGGCTTACACCACTCGCGAGCAGGCCATGCAAGGAATCGAAAGCTCAGTGCGTGCTTACTACCAGAAGCATTACCCTCAGATCTACGAAGGCAGGCAGGAAGCGCTCGGGGCCGCCATTACTTGCTTGCAGAACACTTATAACAACTACTATTTCCCATCGATGAAGGTCAGGTGGGATACATACTTCACCAACGACGGCCACTTCCATTCCGTGGGATGCTTCCGCTGCCATGAC
>PLBD01000073.1 GCA_003135315.1 Acidobacteriaceae bacterium
ATCCAGTGCAGCGACTGCCACAATCCTCACGGCACCCAGACCGGCCACCAGGTGCGAACTTCCGCCGGTCAATTCGCGGTTTGTACCAAGTGCCATACGGATACGATGGGGCCGTTCGTTTTCGAGCACGCTCCCGTAAAAACCGATGAAGGCTGTCTTTCGTGCCACACGCCACACGGATCGACCAATCCGCGTATGTTGCAAGTCAACAACGTCAACTTCCTATGTCTCCGGTGTCATACGCCGAACATGAACGGAGCAGCGCCGGGCGCGCCGTCGTTCCACAATCAGGCCACCAAATACCAGGCGTGCACGATGTGTCACACCCAGATCCACGGCTCTAACTTTGATCCGCTGTTCTTCCGGTAGCTGCGAGGCATGGCAATGTCTTATCAGAGAAATGTCGGCGCTTCGTCTTTTGGCATGGCGCTTCTCATGGCTTGCCTGTTCTGGACGAACAGCGCATCCGCGCAGGGTTCGGGCCAAACTGCATCCACTACTGCGCCCACGGCTTCGTCTACCTCTTCTACGCCTTCCGATGAGGGTAAGGAGATTGGCGGATTCCAGGTTACCCAGTCGATTGAAGTCGGGGGCCGCATCTCCGACGTCAGCGGTAGCCAGCCGATGTACGACACCCTGGTCAACGATCAGAGCGGTCTCCGAATTCTGGAGCAATCGCTCATCATGCAGTCAATTAGCCACCAGGATGTCTTCGATACCTTGACCCTCAACAGCTTTGGCTGGGGCGGTGATCCCGAACAGGCAGCGCGTGTGCGGGTGTCGAAATATCGCTGGTACACCTTCAGCGGCAGCTATCAGCACATGCAAAATTATTTTGATTATGACTTGTTCGCCAATCCGCTCAATCCGCCAACTGGATCGCCGCCGCTTCCGATCCTGAACTCGCCGCACGGCTACTACAATCGGCAGAATCTATATAATTTCGACCTCGTCGTGCTACCGATGCACCGGGTCTCGTTTCGGTTGGACTACAACCGAAACCGCTTCGACGGACCCGCGTTCAGCAGCATCCATGAAGGTACGGAAGCACTACTCAACGAGATTACAGACAATACACTGAATGGATATCGCTTTGGAGTCGACGTTCGCGCCACCAAGAAAACTACCCTCAGTTACACGCAACTGCTTCAGTACTACGACGGCGGAACGACCTATGGCTTGAGCCCGTTCAATTCGTGGCCACTCTCCAACGGCACGCCGGTCAGTCTGGGACTCTCGTGGTTCAACAGCGGTAGTCCCTGCGCGATGCCGCTCATAAATGGGATCGCCAATCCAACCTGTAATGGCTTCCTCAACTACAGCCTGGACCAGCACATCAACACGTTTATCCCGACCGAACAGTTCAACCTGAGATCGTCGTCCATTAAGCACCTGGACTTCAACGGCCAGTTCCAATACAGCCACGCGCAAATGAACACGCCGTTTACAGAGGTTTTCAGTGGGCTAACCAGCCGGACGGCCAGTCTAGGTTCCAACACCACAGGCAGTAATTCCAGCGCGAAATGGAACTCCGCCTCGGCCGACGTTTCGGCCACGTATCACATCTCAGACAAGCTTCGCCTGGTGGAAACCTTCCGCTTCCGCAACTTCAGCTTGGCTGGAGACTATTTGAATCTGCAAACCAACTATTTTGCCGCCGCCGGCACTACCGGGTCTCTGCTTACACCGGTGGCGACATTCCCGACCACCAGCCTCTCCCACACGTCCAGCTCTCCGGCCGACATCATCAATGAACTAAACGTGAATCTTATCGCCCAGAATTTGAAGCAGAACGATTTTCAGGTGCAGTACGACGTATCGCGCTGGTTTGGAGTGAGAGTCGGATTCGACTGGGACAACTACACCATTCAGCCCGGGGATTCCGCTCAGACCGCGTTGGGCGACATTTACTATCCGACTCTGCCGAACCGAGGCAATTGCGCCGGCTTACCCTTGAATCCCGACGGGAGTTGCACGTTCACAGGAGTTATCGCCCCCTGGGGAAGCCCCACAACCGAAATCAACGACTACTCCGGGGTCCTCGGAGTTTGGTTCCGCAAGGGAAATACCCTGCGGGCCAACCTGAATGCTAAATTTGGCGGGGCCGACAACTGGATCAATCGTATCGATCCGCTGGCTTCATTCAACATTTCGGGGAACATTTCGTATTCCCCGCACCCATGGCTCACCGTCGGTGCCAACCTGAAGTTTCAGCAAGGCAAGAACAATGTCAGCGACATCAACTACAACCAGCACAACTACTCAACCGTGCTCAACGCAATGATTAATCCCAACAAGTATTGGGGACTGGACGTAGCCTATAACTTCGACGCTATTCAGCAGAACATGTTTATCTGTTTTGCTGGAACGGTGACCCCGGCGGGCACCACAACCTGTTCCGAAGACCCCACTCTACTGCAGACTTATGGCTTCTACCATACCCACACTCAGTTCGGTTACTTCGCCTTGATGCTCACTCCAATCCAGCGAGTTACCATGCGTTTGGGTTATACCATCGTGGACAACCAGGGCAATACTACGTCGCTGAACACTCTGCAGCCGTTGGGGCCGCTCTCATCGACGTATCAGTCGCCGCTGGCGGGCGTAGAGGTCGGCGTGCATAAGAATGTGGCCTTCAAGGCTGCCTGGAACTATTACCAGTATGGCGAGGGCTCCTTCGTGGGACCGACGCTGCCCCGCTACTTCCATGCCAACAACACAACTTTGGCGCTAAAGTACGCTTTCTGACCCACACCAAGGTTATGGCCCCCGCATTCGATAGCGCGAGAAGCACACGCGGCCCTTTCCGCAACAATCGTTCTACTTTACATTCCGCAAGGCTTCGTAACGAGGTCTGAGTTTTCAGTTATCGTCTTGTTGAAGCTATTCCAATGCAGGTAGACAATACCCTTGAGCCACGTCGGATAGTACGTGTAGATCGGCCCGCTGGTGACGCACGTCGTGCTGGGAAGTTGATAGCCGGCCCGATTGGTTCCGATCACCGTCGGCTGCAGGTCGTAGATCGCGGACGGGTTGGTCAGCGTCCGCGTGTTCGCGTTCCAGCCCATGCAGGCCGTGGTGTTGGTGAATCCGCTGCAATTTGGCGTCCCGCTCCGGTCGCTGATCAAGTCGCTCGTATTCCGAAAACCTGGACTGACGTAGTAATTGGTTCCAAGGTTCGATACCGTGCCAAACGATTCGGCGGCGTAGGGTGCGCTGGTCGGCAAACATGCCGGGCCATTACATTCGGTTGCCAATCCATATAAATAGTTCTGGCTGCCGCTTCCGCCGACGGTCACATTGCTATAGGGACCGCCAATCAGAAATGCAAACTCTGGGTAGCCCTGGTTGTCGCCTCCTTGCCAGGCCTGATTTTCCTCAACCAGGTTGTTCTGAATGGTTACTCCTCCCCACATCGAACTTCCGTTTGGATTGGAGTTCTGGATGTTGATATCGCCCTCGGCCCAGCCAAAGCAGCAAGGGTCATTCAACTCGCCGCCTCCAAATAGCGTGTTGTTGAGGATGTAGACTTTCGCGCTGCTGGGCTCGATTTCCTGGTCGAACACCTGGAACCCGAAGCGGCCCGCAAGCCACCCCATGTTGTTCTGGGCGACCCCCTGACCTGAGTAGCCATACGCGTCCCATGTATCGAACATATAGTTTTCAACGTCGGTGGCGCAGGGAGTCATGTTGTTATACGAAAAATTCCCGTAGATATAAATGTGCGTTCCTGGCTTGGTGTCGTAATTGACGGGCGCGACGATATCGATGGCTGCCACGCAGTAATCGAAGCCAGGATTGCCCTGTGCGGAATTCTGCGCGATATCTCCTACCACCGCCATGTAGTCCATGCCGGACACACCCGCGGCATCATTGCCCGCCGGTCCGAACCCGTCGGAAGAGTTATAGGCAATATCGTTGACGAACGCGATGTGATGATAGATGTCCCCCGCGGCGCAGTCTCCGACTTGCACCGCGCAATCGCCATCAAATGCCGGGACCACCTGATTCGAGGTATCCGCGCCGTCCGTGGTGGCCATGAACCCTTCCACGGCCCAATTGCTTCGCTGTTGAATGTCGACCGCAGATGCATTCCCGCCCGAATTTACGTTGCATGTCCCCAGAGTTCCGGCGCAAAGAACCGTCGCGAAATAAATGCCTCCTCGTCCGTCGATTCCTCCGCTTGTTGACGGGCAATTGGAAACCGGGCCCCAAATGCTCGCCTGGTTAAACTGGTTCGTGTAATTGCCTGTAGCGGCAATGATCACATCCCCGCAATCGACCGCGTGATCCGGTGTTGCCCATGCCTCGTTTGGGGACGTGCCTGAATTTTGATCATTTCCTGAGGTCGACAAATAGTAGAGATGGAGAGGCTTGAATATTGTTGTCTGCGCGCTAACGGTGGACGCTAGCACAAGCCCGGCCAACACAGCTGCCAATGCACATAGTCTTCGGCTCATAGGGCCCCCAGGAAGAAGATCAGACCGTCAGTTTATTCCAACACTTACTTGGAGGCGTGAAAAATCATTCGAATTCTGCGCGAATCACCTGTCGAAGTCAAAATGCAGCCGATTGACAAACTCTCGCTGGCGTCGCTGCCGGAATGGGGATTACCGCTCGGGTCGGTCTTGGCGATTTGACTTGGTTAGATCCGCGCCGCGGTGACACTGGGTTCCCACCGGAATCGGCGTTCACCTTCAGACCGGTTCTGGCTATACTCGAGTTGCGCCTCGAATGCCATCCGCCCTCGACAAGTGATCCGCTGTGCGCGGGTCGTCCGATAGCTTTCCGGGCGCTTGTCGCGAGCGCGCCTCAGGGAGGAGTTATGCTCAACCCCGCAAGTCCCACCAGCGCTTCCTGCCTTGATCCCACTCCGGAAAACCTCTGCTATCCCCCGAGGAGAGGCGATTACACCTACTTTGAAACAGCGCCCTATCAACTCGGCGAATTGCCCAAGGTTAGCCTGGCACGTGCGGCAGACGCCTCGATGCTCGCCTACGCGCGATTCATCCAGCAGAGAATGGTCCTTGCCGATCTTCAGGGAATACTGGTGGCCGCGGGGTATCCGAGGGTTCAGCCGATCGGAGATTGCTTTGTTGACGTCGCCAACACCGGCCGCGGCTACTTCGCTTCCAACGGCAGCCACGCCCTGCTGGCCTTCCGTGGTACCGAGGCAGACAATAACAACGACAAAGCGGCCGACGCGGAGATTGATCGGACCCCGGAAGCGGGTGCTCTGGTTCATTCCGGCTTCAAACGATATCTCGACGCGGTCTGGCCCCAGGTTACGCAATATGTCACGGGCTATCGCGCCAACCATCCCAACCAGAACATCTGCATCACCGGGCACAGCCTGGGCGGGGCGCTTGCAACATTGGCATTCACGCGGCTCAACGATCCGGCCTCCAGCTTGATCACGTTTGGCTGTCCCCGCGTGGGCAACCCCGCCTACTGCGATGTGATTGACGCCGCGGCGCACGGCGCCTGCTATCGCGTCGTCGACAATCTGGACGTTGTCACACACGTGCCGCCCGAGTTTCTCAGCTTCTATGCGCACCCGGACATCGCCATCTATTGGCTTGACCCGGGTCACACGTTGCAGTGCAACCCACCCAACTTGCCCAGCGACAGTGATGCCATCGCCCAGCTCCCCGGCGGATTCCTGGCGACGCACTGGATGGATGGCCTTCCCAACCCGCTGCCCGAACCCCTGGCGGACCATTCGCCTGTTCGCTATGCACAGTATCTTGGGAAATCCCTGTAAGCGGGCGTCCACCCAGCCGTCCACAACGTGCCCACCGATGGTTGCGAGATACCTCTCTCCCCTCTTTGGTTGCGGTTCGCACAGTCCTGCCGCGCTCAAGAAGCGGTTAGGATTTTCGCTCTTGCCTTCCAGTTGTACTTATCGCAGTGCGTGCAATGCTAAGATGTGCGCATGAACATCAACGAGATTGTTCAGCAGCTTCCACAACAACGCAACCGGCTCGACTTCTAGCCTCTTCTTATTGTGGATAGGTGAACGATGCGGCTGCAAATCGCTCAAATCGGCGAACAAGTCTTACGGGAGCAGGCAGGCGAATTGTCCCGCGAAGAGATTCTCAGCGCGAAGATACAGGCATTGATTGAGCACATGCGCGACACGATGCGCAACGCGCCAGGTGTTGGTCTTGCGGCGCCGCAAGTCGGGGTTCCGCTGCAGTTAGCGGTCATCGAAGACCGTGAAGAATACCATCGGAAGCTTGGTGCAGCGCAATTGCATGAGAGGCAAAGGCAGCCGATTCCATTTCACGTCATTGCTAACCCTCGGATTGTTTCGGCGGACAAGTCCAGTCTCGAGTTCTTTGAGGGCTGCCTGAGTGTGGCGGGATACGCGGCGATTGTGCCGCGGGCGCCGGCGGTCACCGTCGAATACATGAACGAACAGGGGGAAAGCAAGAGAGTAGAGGCCATTGGCTGGTATTCCCGGATCCTGCAGCATGAGATCGATCACCTTGCTGGGGTGCTCTACGTGGACCGTATGCGTACTTACACCCTGACCACCCTCGAGAATCTCGAACGTTATTGGAAAGACCTACGAACGACCGACGTTCTGGCCAAACTAAAACCCCAAGTTGAAAACCGCGGGCATTGAGGCTAGGTCTGGGAGAGACAGAGTGTTATCGCATCCTATTGGATACACGAGCGACCAACTCCCCTGGCGGGACCCGCAGGAAGGGTGCCAGCCAACTGGGAATCGCTCCTAAACTAGCTGCCCGTTATGGGTTAGCCAGCAGATAAAACGATTCCTTTTCGTCGATCGATCAGTTCAGTAACTTGCCGGCGAGCCAGTAATCGACACTGAACTTTCCCGGGCCAGAGCAGATCAGCCAGATAAAGAAGAGCACGTACAGGACTTCCGGAAGGTAGAGGAAATCGTCGAGCCAGTTAAGAGGCGAAAGTCCTTTAGGCATGGTGGACAGCGCGCTGGTCAGGGTGGCCACAACCATATCGATCATCAGAGTCACGCAGGCCGGGCTCGAAAGAAGCCCCACGGCTACCAAAGATCCGCAAACGAACTCGACACCCGACACGAAATAAGCTGTCTGGCGGGGAAACGGGACTTTGGCCTGAACCAGCGTTTCGTAAACCGGTTTCGTGCCGCCGGCCACAAACAACTTGTTTGCCCCGGAGACGGCGAAGAATAGCCCGATCGAAACGCGCACCAGCAGGATGGCATATTGTTCCAAATCACTGCTACCCAGCAGCGAAAACTGCACCAAGCGTTTCCAATCCATCTAGTTCCTCCGGACGATGGTATCGCCCATACCTTCGTATCGGCCGCCGTGTGTTCATACCTGTGGCATAAGGCTTTTCTCAATCCAGCTAGCCTGAAACTCGATCCAAGCGGAGGAATCCTCCTCCAGCACGCTCGATACGACGGTATCGGCGATACCATAGTCCAATTGTTTTATTCCCCCCACCTCTGGCTTAGTTGCAATCGTTGGAGATGCACGTTGATCGGGCTCAGCTAAACTTTATTTGTGAGGAGACCACACCATGTCTGAACTTGCAACGAAATCTGGGCCGCAAGAACAAAAAGAACAAAGGACAGACAAACGCACCACCGTGCAACGTATCATCGGCTTAACCGTCGTTGCTACAGCCGTAGCAGTCCTGGCCGTTGTTGGCGCGGCGGTCCTTTTCGCGCAAGGCCAAGACAACGACAAGTACTCGCTGAAATCGCCGAGCGGAATCGCGTTCTCCGACTTCAGAGGATACGAGGACTGGGCTGTCGTCTCTTCCGCCCGCACCGACGAAATACTCAAGGTCATCGTCGCCAATCCGAAGATGATCAAGTCGTTCAAGGCCGGCGTTCCGCTCAACGGCCAGCCTTTCCCGGAAGGTTCCATGACCGTGAAGCTCCAGTGAAAGCTAAAGAAGAGCACGGAGGCGCCTTTCGTCGTGGAGGTGCCAGACGTCTTTTCCCAGGCCTTCGTCATGGAAAAGGACAGCAAGGGTTTCCAAAAAGCGGGGGGTGGGGATACGCGGTGTTCAACCACGAAGCCGCATCGGACAAGTTCACGGCCGATCCCAAGAGCCTCTCAGACTGTGGATACGCCTGCCATACGCCAGTAAAGGCGAAGGACTACATCTTCCACCCGTACCAGAAGCGTTGAACCGCGCCTGCCCCCGACATTAAGTATTCGGCGTGGCGCTATTTGATTGAGAATTGAAGCTGCAAACGCAAATGAGAATGAGTATGAAAATACTGACGGCACTAACTTCCTGGCTGGCGTGGATCGATTTTTTGTGAATCAGAGCAGGACTCGGGACATCGTATTTGTAATGAACACCGTACCGGAAGGAGCCATCAATGAACGCCATACAAGTCGAACAGAACAGCTATGAAATGCCCCCGCGAGAAGGGATGAGCATCGCGCATTTTCTCACCGTCGCCGANNCTTCAGCTTGCGAATATCTGGATGATTCTGAACGTTGGAGGCGGCCCGACGCCAGACAAGCCAACGGTAACACTCAGCGTCCCCGACCCGAATCACCTCAACAGCTTTATGAATTTCCGGGTTGCCGATATTCAAGCGTGCTATGAATTGTGGAAAAGCCGAGGAGCCGAGTTCCTCACGCCTCCGATCCCCAAGTACGGCGAGATACGCTGCTACATCCGAGATCCTGACGGCTATATCATCGAAGTCGGACAGAGCACCGACCTCACGTACGGTTAACGCGCGGCCCGGATGGGATGCGGATTTAAACGCTTGCGGATGAGCGCTTGGGGCATCCAGGCTGCCGTGTCTGGCCAATACTTCGGCATTGATTGATGCTTGAAAACCGTGAATGGGGTCGTGGCGGATCGCTGGCGATAAATCCCCATCACGCTCACAATTCCGCGATTCGATACTGATCTGTGTCCGATACGCGGAGCCTTGTAAGCCTGTCCGCAAGGTCGAGTTCGAACTATTACAACTTAGGCGCGAGCTTCTACGGGGAGTTTGATGGGGACGATCCGCGCGACGCGAGCCATGACCTTCTTGTTTTGCTCGGACTTTTTCAGATCGTAGGTGGCCTGCAATCGCATCCACACATCGGGAGAGCCGCCAAACAGCCGCGCCACCTTCAGGCACATGACGGCAGACAGGGGCTTGCGCCCCGCTAGAATGCCGTGGAGCATTTGTC
>PLBD01000583.1 GCA_003135315.1 Acidobacteriaceae bacterium
CGGTGCGGTCCTGCCAGTTGCCTTCCTTGTCCTTGACGCGCTCGTTGGTGGCGAGCGAGAAGTGCGCTACTGCCATACCGCCCTGGGTGTATTTGATTTCCGGATCTTTGCCAAGATTGCCGATGAGAATCACTTTGTTGACGCTGGCCATGACAATTGCTCCTGTGCGCCGCCTGCGGCGGTTGGGATGAAGGCCAAATATAACAGATAGGCCGCCGCCATCGGCAATCAGGCGCGGCTGGTCGGCGGGATGGGCTACTGGGAGGGCTGACTACGCAACTTTGGAATTTGCTGCCGGCGCCCTGGCCAGCGGCTTCTTCTTCACTTTGAGAGCGCTGCTGGCAAGCAGCAGAAACTTGCATTCTTCCGGCGATAACTTCCGCTCTAAGAAACGATCCACCTGTTCCAACAGCTCTTGTTTACGCATCGGTGGCACTCCAGGTTTCCGGGCGTTATGAGGCCGTGTTTCGGTTCCGAGTTATCTCCATGATGAACGCGCCTCGTGACAATCCCATGAACGTGCGGTGAACATCCGCGACGTATCTTCTGTGTCAACTGCTCAGCACCAGCACCTTGTGCTCCGGGCAGCGCGTCTGCGCCAGATCCACCAGCCGGTTAACCAACTCGGGTCCATATTTCGCATAGAAGTAGAGCCCGGCGATCTCGCGCTCCTGTAGCGTCTTGTTGGGATAAACCGCGTTCTCGATCTGCGCCGCATGGCGGGTGATGATCTCGGTACGGCGCAGTTCGGCCTGCGCGGCGCGCTTCTCCAGCCGGTCGACTTGATAGCGCATTTTGCTCGACGCCCGCGTTGCCGCCTCCACTAGCGTCGAATCCAGCTTCTGCAATGAGCCGCTGGCGCGCTGCATGGCTTCTTCCACTGCACGCCTCGCCTGGTCAAAGTCCTGCTTCAGCTCAGGGGGCAACGAGCGCGCCGCCATGCAATCGCGAAGCTGGCATTCGCCGTGAAAAAGTTCCGGCAGATCGACCTGATACTTCGTCAGCAGGCGCTCGATGCGGGGCTCGACCAGGGTTGCGCTCATGCGCGCCAGGATGGGAGTAACGCGGCCCAGCAGCTTCTCATATACCACGGCGGCTTGCGCAAAATATGCCACCTCGGCCGGGCCACCGATGTAGGCCAGCGTGGGCAGCCAGTAATCCTGGAGCACCGGGCGCAGCAACACGTTTGCGCTGAAGTCTTCCGGCGCGGTTTCCACGCGGCGCTGCAATTCGTCGCCGGAGACGACTTCCCGCCCGATTCTGAACTGCCCGTTGGCGCGATGTATCGGAACGCGTGCGCCCTCCACCAGCGCAAACAGCGGTGTCGATTCAGCCGTGACCTTTACCTGCTCGTGGTATTTTTCCGTCTGCAATTCGCGATTGCGGGCCAGCAGGGCGTCGTCAATCTCAGCGGTGCGCCGAACCGCGTCGGCAAAGAGCGGCGTCGCGATGCGGTGCAGTTCCGGGTCCGCAGGGTCGAGAAGGATCAGCCCGTGCTCGCCAAAAATGCGCGTGTAGAGCTTGGCGTAGGCGTTGGAGAACGTCTCGCCCTCGGCATAACTCTCGCGCAGATAATCCGCAGCCAGCGACTCGCCCAGTAATTCGGCGGCTCTGCCGACTGCTTCGTTCGTCCCTTCGCCAAACCGAATGGTCGAGACCGGCGCGCCCTCGATTCCACGCGTCGCAGCCTTGAACGGAGCCAGTTGGAAATCGTGGGTCAGGAGCAGCGACTGGTTCACTTCCGCCAGATCGTGATCTTCGCTGGCCAGCCAGAACACCGGCACGCAGTCCACTCCCAGCGCCTCAATCTGCTTGGCCAGGGCAAGCGCCGAACCCACCTTGAACAGCGCCAGCAGCGGGCCGCCAAACAATCCCACCTGCTGTCCAGTGACCACGGCAAATGCTCCCTCACGCAGGCGCTGGACGTTGCGCAGGGTTGCCTCGGAAGCACCCCAGGAGCGGTTCTGTTTCTCCAGCGCACCGGCTACCGCAGCCTGCCGCGCCAGATCGCGCGGAACAGACTTGGCGAATGCGGCGATGTGCTCCGCATCGGGCTGCGTGGGATAAAACTTGCGAATCGCGGAAGAGTACGAAAGGAAGTCGCTGAAAATGCGGGTGGTATGCGGGATGGCGTTAAAGGAAATGCAGTCGGGAATCACGAGATGCCCTCCCGGCAACAACAGCGGCGGGCGGCGTCCCAATCAAACGGGGGTGAGCCGTCCTTCGCCGCGATCTGGTTCAACGCTTTGGCCATTCGCACCACGGGTATCAGACTAACAGGCAAGTAAAAGGTTTGGATGATTCTGCCGTCGCCGAGATGCACGAATCTCCCTCCTGACCCGGAAATCCCGCCGTCGGCGTCTCAGAAATTGACTTCGCCCGTTGAGCGCATTCCAATATCATGACGAAGACGGTGGACCATGAAAGCTGCCCCATATTGCCGGCTGCTGCTCCTTGTATCCGCGTTGATGCCGACTGCGGTTCTGGGGCAGACTGCGCCCGCGCAACCGGATCCCAGCTTTGGCAAGCAAGCAGCCGCAAGCGTAATCGACTGCGGGACGTTTGCCGCCAAGGATTCTAGCCTCGAGCTAATCTCAAAGCTTTGCGAATTTGCCCTCACCTACCGTCACCAACTGCCCGACTTCATTGTTCAGCAGACCACCACGTCCGAGGGAATGTCGAAGACGGTCATCAAGGCGCAGGTTACTTTCCAGAAAGGATTGGAAACCTATTCGAACGTCACCATCGACGGCCGGCCGGCGGCGGCCAGCAGCATCACCACCACCCCTCCCACCAGCATCCAGTTCAGCTCAAGCGGCGAGTTCGGCCCCGCTCTGCTGGACCTGTTCAAGATACCCGGCGCAACGGAATTCGAGTTCAAGAAGACGTCTGTCGTGCGCAACCAACCGGTGGCGATTTATGAGTTCCACGTTCCCGAGAAGAAAAATGTCTTCTGGACGTTTCGCATCGCCGACGGGCGCACGTTCAGGCCGGAATACAATGGCGAAATATGGCTGCAACCGCAGACCGGAAGGCCTTTGCGGGAAGAGATGCAGCCCGTAAGCCTCCCTGCCGGATGGGAGATAACCTCAGCCAAAACGGTAATCGAATACGCCATGACCGCGCTCGGCGACGCCGGGGCCTTCCTTCTCCCGGTCAGGTCGGAATCCACTCTGTGCAATCAGGGAATGTACGGCATGGGCGCATGCACGACGAACGTCATACTTTTCCAGAACTACCGGAAGTTCGGCGCCACCACGCGCATCCTGCCTTCCGATTCGGCACCATGACGGCGGCGTCGCGGCCCGGAGTCCGAACCTGAATGCTGCGCATCCAATTACCAGATGTTTGACTTAGCTGTCTTTACTGCTACAGTTAAGTTGACCGCGCTTCACGTCTGTTATGGGGGCGTCACGGCTTCGACGGAAGTGATTGCGGCAAAGAGGCATACCGGAGTGCATGCATCCGTAATCGTGTGCAAAAACACAATTGCCAACCAAAACCTGGCATACGCAGCTTAATTAATTAAGTTGCCGTCCTCCTCGGCTTTGCTCATGGGCTGNNCTCCCGCCGCCTCCACCAATCTAACCGCCTGATTCTGAGCGGCTTATCCATAATTCTATTTTTTCGTGTGCGCAATACGTGTGTCCCGCCGGTGATAGAGGCGGTCGGCGGAAACCCGCCGCCTCCACTGAAGGTCAACGCGGATCATTTTTTCTTGCGCAAGTTCTCTAAGCGCTTGAGGTGTTTGCTGCGACGTTTTGCTTTCGCAAAGGCCTTTCTCCCTTCGGGATGTTTGGCTCTGAACTTTTCTATTTTTCTCTTGTGTCTGGCGATGCCGAATCCTCGGCGTGTTCCTCCCATTGCTTAAATCAAACCACGTCGGCGTAGAATTGCAAGCGAGCTTATACACACCATATGAAGCTAGAGGATTTTTCGCTGCGACAAGTCGCGATAGGAATTCCGGCTTTAGTGTTCGCGTATTGGGCGGCAATGCAATTTGTGATTTTGCCACACATGTCCGAGGAACATCGAAGGCACATCTATCCCGATAATTTTGGGGCGCATTATCTCCAGGCGATCAGCATCGCTTTTATGGTGTTCGCGGCCTGGTTTGTTTTCAGATACAAGGGACGATTCGCAACACATGGTCGCATACTCGTCGTATTCGCGATGGCACGAGGGTCGCTCTGTGGGATGCTTTTGCAGTTCGCCATTCGCAGCTATTGGCACATCTAATGTTGAAGGGCGCAAAATCCCGCGTGTGTAACACGTGTGAAATAACCGCTTTTCTGGCGTCTGGAGCGTTTTGAGCGTCCTTAATTTTCAATAACTTGTTTGCTTGCAACACCGCCCAAAGATTCAACTCCCGCCGCCTCCACCAACGATTTTATTTTCAATAGCGCAGATGTGACTCCAGCGGGATGCCGCCCACTGCTTTACTAGTCGTTTGCCTCTGACATCTGCTTCATCACCTGATCGAGGTTGAAACTGGCCGGCTTCTGGCGTGGAGGAAATTCCTTGAAGCTGGTCAGCCACTTCCCAACAAAGGCTTGGGCAGGCGTGAGCAGAAAGACCCGATCCAGCCGCCAATGCGTATAGTCGATCGACTCCATCTCCGCCCTCTCGAAAGGATCGGCGTGGAGGTCGAACAGCTTAGGCACGCGCAACTGAACGAAAGGCGTTTCCCAAACCGAGAATCCGTGAGCCGGCTGCTCCAGGAACAAGGCCTTCCACCGGTCGTAACGTAAGGCAGCGAGCTCGCCGTCGTCCGTCCAATAGAGGAATTCGCGACGCGGGTCGACCTGCGTGTCGCCCTTGAGATACGGCATTAGGTTGTAGCCGTCCAGATGGACCTTGAACGTCTTGTCGCCTGCCTGATATCCGGTCAGCAGCTTCTCTTTGATGTCGGGTACTCCCGCCGCCGCCAACAGCGTCGTGGCCCAGTCCTCGTGCGCAGCTATATCGTTCACGATCGTTCCTGGCTTGATGGTTCCCGGCCAGCGGATAACGAAGGGCACACGATAACCGCCTTCCCAGCTCGTATTCTTCTCGCCGCGGAAGGGCGTCGTTCCACCGTCGGGCCAGCTCATCACTTCCGCCCCATTGTCGCTGGTGAAGATGACGATGGTGTTGTCGGCAATACCGAGGTCGTCGATCTTCTTCAGGAGCACGCCAATGTTGTCGTCGAGCTGCGTCATACCGGCGCCATAGAGGCCCTTCTCGTTCTCCATGGCCGCATACTTCGGCGGCAGGTGCGTCCAGATGTGCATTCGGGTGGTGTTATGCCAGATGAAGAACGGCTTGCCCGCCTTCACCGCCCGGTCCATATCTTCCAGCGTAACCGCCAGGAACTCGTCGTCGGCGGTCTCCATGCGCTTCTTGGTCAGCGGACCGG
>PLBD01000582.1 GCA_003135315.1 Acidobacteriaceae bacterium
TGCCCGAGTTTCTCGACAGCTTTCGCGACCACTGGCACTTCGGCTGGGAGATGGGCCAAATCGCGCGCTCGATCTGCCAGGGACATGGGTTCTCTTCGCCCTTCTTCGATCCCAGCGGCCCGACAGCGATGCTGCCACCGGCGTATCCGTACTTGGTTGCCGGATGCATGAAGCTCTTCGGCGGTGTCACGCTGGCCAGTGCGATGGCCATCCTCACTCTCAATGGTATTTTCGCGTCGCTGACTGTGCTTCCGATCTATTTCCTCGCCAGGCGCGTGTTCGATGAGCGGGTAGGGGTGATTGCCGGCTGGGTGTGGGTATTTTTTCCGTATTCAATTTATCTATCCGGTGGGCGCATTTACTCCGACGCGTTGACCTGCCTGATTGCGGGCTTGCTTTGGCTCCAAACGCTTCGGCTAAGAGACAGCCGAGCGACCGGAGACTGGCTGCTATGGGGAGTTCTGTGGGGATTGGCCGGCCTGATAAGTCCCGCTCTGCTTGGACCTTTGCCGTTTCTTGCGATATGGCTCGGTGTGCAGCGCCGCAAGGCCAAACTCGCATGGCTGTTGCCGGGGTTGCTCGCGGCTTCCGTGTTCCTAGCGGTGATCGCTCCGTGGGCGGTCCGAAATTATCGCACCTTCCATCGCGTCATTCCTTTGCGCGACGGTTTCTGGATGGAAGTTCATGTCGGCTACAACGGCGACACTTCTGATGTGACCCCGGATTCAGCGCACCCCACGACGAGCCCCGCGGAATACGCGCAGTGGCAACGGCTTGGCGAAATTGGCTACATGGATGCCAAGAAAGCCGAAGCCCTGACATTCATTACTCAGCATCCCAAGTTCGCGGTGTGGATGACGGCGCGCCACTTTGTTAATACGTGGACGGGCTTCTGGTCCCTGGATCCCAACTTCCTCGCCAAGGAGCCATTCCACATACCCAATATTTTCCTGACCACCGCCATAACTCTGCTCCTGCTCGGAGGTTTGCGGTTCGCGTGGTCTGAAGAAAAGGGCCGGGATGTCGTTCCGCTCGTCCTGGTCCTCGTCACCTATCCCCTGGTCTACTACGTCACACATTCCAGCATGGATTATCGTCACCCACTGGATCCCATCATCGTTATCATGGGTTCGTATTGCATGCTGGAGTGGCGGAGACGCCTGGCGACGAAGGCGGCCCAGCGCGAGGCACTCGCCGTGGGCATGACGCGTCCTGCTCCGTAGGCCTTATGGCGCAGACTGCTGTCACTCCGCTAGCAAGTTTCTCGCGCTTCGACCTTCCGGAACGCTGGTGTTCCGCGAAATCCTGGCAATGGCAGTCGACTCATTGCGAGCGGACAAAGTCCGTGCGGCGATGACCGCGCTGGGTATGGCGGTGGGTACAGCAGCGCTCATCCTGGTGGTCACGGTGGCGCTGACGGGAAAGCGCTATGTGCTGGCCCAGATAGAAAATATCGGCACTAACGTCATTTGGGCGGAATATTCCGGAGTATCCAGCGCCTCCGCCGGTGCTACGGCCACCCTTCGGTTTGTGTGGATCTCCTAATCGCGAGCGGCGGCGAGCATTGCCGCAGCTTTCTGTTGGTCCTCGGCCGACAACTGCGACGGCCCCAGCTTGTAGTTCAGCTTGTCAATCGTCCCGGTGAATGCGAACGGAACCTCATAGTTGAAGTCCACCGGCGAACGAGTGTCGAGCCCGATATCGAAGGTCTCGTCGATCGACATCAGCAGCGGGATAGTGTGTTCGATCGTCTTGCGGGCGACCTCCTTACCATCCACGCTCAGCACGCCGGTGCCGCCCTTACCCGGACCGGGGCCGTTGTATTTGAAGTCGAAGACGATGGTGTGCTTACCCTCGTCGAGCGAAGAGAGCCCCTCCCACCGGAAGCGCTCCAGGTCCAACAAGTTGTAAACGAACACTGGCCTGCCTCGGCCGATGTGGAACACTTCGGTGGCGAAAGACAGAATCAGTCCGACGACCGCGACGAGAACGAATGTGTAGCCGAAGCGTTTTCTCCATCTACCGGCTGTGCCAATGAAGATCAGAAGCAATCCGAAAATCAGCAGACCCAGTTCTATATGCTTGAACAGGCTGCTGCTAAGCAACCAGCTGGCGCCCGGACTTAGCATGAGCGCGTAGCCGCCGAAGCGTCCGCCTAGCGTAGCGATCACTCCCTCCGCGCCGCCGCTGGGGATTGTCACCTCGGCAGTGATGGTGTAGTCCTTGTTCAAAATGCTGGGAGCGTTGCCTACCGGAATTCCGGGATTCACCCCGGTATAGGTGAAATCGGTCTTCCCGGCGATTGCGCTGGGACGGGGTGTCAGCAGGCGCACGAAGGCTCGGTTGTCCAAGGGGAAGACCTGGTATTTCCCCGCCTCTTGCTGGAAGAGAGCCTGCATTTCTTTCAGCTTGTCAGGCATTTTCGCCGCCAGGTCGTTGAACTCCGAATAGTCATCGGCGATGTGATAAAGCTCCCACTTGTATTGGTCTGGTGGCGGCATCGTACCCGTTCCTAGCTCCCAGACCGGGGCGGGCGGCGTGGTGGCGGCAATCCAACCGTCGTGATAGATGGCGCGGTTGCTGGCCATCTCGAAGTACTGCGTATCGCGCTTTGAGGGCGCATTGGCGTTGGCCGAGTCAAAGGTGTAGAGCATGCTCACGCCTTCGATCGGCTTCTGCTTGATGCCGTTGACTTCGTCGGGCGCCTGAATGCCGGCGGCTTCGAGAATGGTCGGAACAATGTCGATGACGTGGTGGAACTGTGTTCGAATTCCACCCGGGTCTTTGATATGGCCGGGCCATGAAATCGCCAAGCCCTGGCGAGTCCCGCCAAAGTGCGAGGCCACCTGCTTGGTCCACTTAAAGGGCGTATCAAATGCCCATGCCCACTGCACAGCCATGTGCGGATAGGTCTTGTCCGAGCCCCAGTCGTTGTAATGCAATAGATTCATGACCTTGACGGGCTTGACCTCCGGTTCGTTCAAAAGGCCGTTGTACGCGGTCAAGGTATTGAATGTGCCGTATAGGCTACCCTCCGCACTGGTACCGTTGTCGCCGTCGATGTAGATAATCAGCGTGTTGTCGAGCTTGCCCTGCTTCTGGACTTCGTCAATTACGCGGCCGATCTCGTAGTCGGTGTAGGCAGTGTAGGCAGCAAACACCTCGGCCTGGCGGGCATACATCTTCTTTTCCGTATCGCTAAGCGAATCCCATTTGGGCAGCTTGGCTCCTGCGTACTCCGCCTGTCCGTCCGGCCACGGAGTGAGTTGGGTATTCGCCGGAATCACGCCCAGCTTCTTCTGGTTTTCGAAAATCTGCTCGCGCAGTTTTTCCCAGCCCATGTCGAACTTGCCCTTGAACTTGTCGATCCATTCCTGGGTTGGCTGGTGGGGCGAGTGCGAGCCGCCGGGCACGTAATACAGGAAGAACGGCTTGTCGGGGGCTGATGCGTTCAGGTTCCTCAANNGTCTCGCCGCCGAGGAAGCCATAGAAATATTGGAAGCCCATGCCGACAGGCCATTGGTCGAAGGGCCCGGCAGTGGTGCTGTAGGTGAATGCCGGTGTGTTGTGGTCTTTGCCAAACCACGAAGTCGCGTAGCCGTTCTCCTTCAGGATCTCGCCGACCGTGGCGCTCTCCGGACCGATGACCGAGTCATAACCTGGGTAGCCGGTGGACAATTCGCCGATAACACCGAAGCCGACCGAGTGGTGGTTGCGGCCGGTGATCAGCGCCGCCCGGGTCGGCGAGCAGAGAGCCGTGGAGTGGAACTGGATGTAGCGCAGCCCCGACTTGGCAATGCGGTCCAGGTTCGGGGTTGGAATGACTCCGCCAAAAGTGCTCGGCACGCCATAGCCCTGATCGTCCGTCATGATCAGGAGCACGTTGGGCGCACCCTTGGGAGGCACTATGCGCGGCGGCCACCAGGGGGTGGACTGCGTGGCATCTTGCTTGATCACCCCACCGAATTTGGGCGGGGGAGGGGGAATTTGTTTTCCGTTGATCGTGGTTGTAGCGTCAGCCTGACCCAACGTTCCCGTGACTTGCTGCGCGGAAGCCACACTCCCGCCTGCGAAGAAACTCGCGAACGCAAGCATCCCAACCGTCAACTTCCGATAACCCGCCCCAAAGTGCATTTTGCGTCTCCTCAGAGATTCTTCTGGCTAGTCTCCCATCGGGAGGGTTGCGACGGGTTGCTTCCCATCACGAACGGACGAAAAATGCCCGTCATAGATAAAATCTGAGTTCTGCCCCACAGTGCTGTTCTGCAGATGGCGCAAAGTCTAACCCGGCCCCCGACATCAAATCAACTAACGGCTCCGCCCAAGCATGAAAAGAGGCCTGTAACTCACCCTGCCACTCCAGTGGACATGGTCTATCGAGGCGACCCAGCTTCCGGAAGGCCGATCCCTGATTTACAGACCGGGCGGCAAACAGCCGACTGCCAGAAACTGGCGATGCCGGGCACAAGCTCCGAGGTTATAATCGGTGCCACTCATGGCGCTCGCTCCTGGAACAAAGCTCGGCCCTTATGAAGTCCAGTCGCCGCTGGGTGCGGGTGGCATGGGCGAGGTGTNNCGCGAGGCCAAGACCCTTGCCCAGCTCGACCATCCGAACATCGTCACCATCCACTCGGTGGAGGAATCGGATGGCGTTCACTTCCTGACCATGCAACTGGTCGAAGGCCGGCCACTCGACCGCCTGGTTCCTCCAGATGGACTTCCCGTGGAGCAGATCGTCGAGATCGCAAGCGCGCTGGGCGATGCACTGGCAGCGGCGCATGACAAAGGCATCGTGCACCGCGACTTGAAGCCGGCCAATGTCATGGTTACGAACGAAGGCCGCGTCAAGGTCCTGGACTTCGGGCTGGCCAAGGATGTTCGCGGCTTCGACCCCGGCAACGCCACCATGACCTCGGCCAACCGAACGGAAGTGGGCGTGGTGATGGGAACGCCGGCCTACATGTCTCCGGAGCAAACCTCCGGCCGGCCGCTTGACCACCGCACCGATATTTTCTCGCTGGGCATCATGCTCCATGAGATGGCAACAGGGAAGCGGCCCTTCGCTGGGGATTCTTCGGCGGAGCTGATCTCTGCGATTCTGCGGGATACGCCCCCGTCCGTTACAGACTTGCGGTCGGACCTGCCTGGCGATCTGGCGCGCATCGTTCGGCGCTGCCTGGAGAAAGATCCCCGGCACCGCCTGCAGACGGCGCGGGACGTCAGCAACGAGTTTCGCGATATGGCGCGAGAAATTTCAAATAAGACAGGGCCAGCGAGGACTTCGACTGCGCACGCCGTGGCTGCGGTGGGGTCGGGCGCTACGCGCGCCGACGAAGGCTTCTGGGTCGCAGTGCTGCCCTTCAAGTACAGCGGCGGCAACGCTGAAATCACCGCGTTAGCTGACGCCCTCTCGGAAGACGTCGTAACGGGATTGTCGCGATTCTCTTATCTGCGGGTGATCGCACGCGGATCGACATTACGATATGCAAATCAGGCAACTGATTTGCGGACGGTGGGCAAGGAACTGGAGGCGCGTTATGTGATGGAAGGCAGCTTGCGCCAGGCGGGAACCAAGCTGCGCCTCGCCGTTCAACTTGTCGATGCGACGAGCGGAGCGCATCTCTGGGCCGAGACTTACGAACGCGCTTTCACTGCGGACGACATTTTTGCACTACAGGATGACCTCGTTCCCCGCATCGTTTCCTCCGTTGCCGATCAGTACGGTGTTCTTCCACGCAGCATGAGTGAAGTTCTCCGTACCAAAAAAGATGAGGACTTGACCCCGCACGAGGCCGTGCTTCGAGTCTTCAGCTATTTCAACCGCATCACGGCCGAGGAACACGCCGCAGTTCGGAGGATTCTCGAACGCGCTGTCCGCGAGGCTCCGGATCATGCCGATAGCTGGGCCATGTTGTCCATGATGTATCGCGGCGAATTTGCGCAGGGCTTCAACGCCGGGCCCAACCCGCTGGAGCGCGCTCTGGCGGCGGCCCAGCGCGCCGTAGATCTGGCTCCCACCCATGCTCTCGGCCACTACGCGCTGGCGACGGTCTATTTCTTCCGCAAGGAGATGATCCCCTTCCGGGTCGAGGCGGAGCGGGCCCTGGCGCTCAATCCGCTGGATGCTTCGGTGAAAGCCTATCTTGGCTTGCTGATTGCCACGACGGGCGAATGGGACCGCGGTTGCCAGATGGTAGAGTCCGCCATGCAACTCAATCCCAACTGTCCGGGATATTTTTACTTCGCCAGATGCTGCAACGGTTACCGGCAGGGCAGGTACGCGGAGGTTCTAGAGGCTGCAGCTCGTATCAACATGCCGACATACTTCCACACTCACGCGTTGCGCGCGGCCGCGCTCGGCCAGATGGGCCGGCAAGAAGAGGCACGGAAGGCCTTGCAGGACCTGCTCGCCCTTCGTCCTGACTTCGCCGCCGCAGCGCGCCAAGAGTACGCCAAATGGTACGACTCCGAGCTGATCGAGCAACTGCTCGAAGGCCTGCGTAAGGCCGGGCTGGAGATTCCAGAAGCCGGAGCCATCGCGGACCAGAAGAATGCGACTCAGCCAACCTCTTCGACGTTGCGTACCGGATCTGTCCCCGATTCCGGTGCGGCGCGCGCCGAAGAAGGCTTCTGGGTTGCGGTGTTGCCGTTCAAGTACAGCGGAAGCAACGCCGATCTCACGGCTCTGGCGGACGGACTGACCGAAGATACTGTTACTGGGCTGTCGCGGTTCTCCTACCTGAAGGTTATCGCCCGAAGCTCCACCGCGCGTTATGCCAATGGAGCTGTGGACGTGCGCTCGGCGGGCACGGAACTGGGCGCGCGCTTTGTGATGGAAGGCAGTTTGCGCCAGGCGGGAACCAAGCTGCGCCTGGCGGTTCAACTGGTGGACGCGGTTTCCGGCGCTCATCTCTGGGCGGAAACCTACGAGCGCGACTTTAGTCCGGAGGCGATTTTCGCGCTCCAGGACGAACTTGTTCCCCGCATTGTCTCCACCATCGCCGACGCCCACGGAATTCTGCCCCATACCATGAGCGAAGCGATCCGCAGCAAGAGTCCGGATCAACTAAGCCCCTACGAGGCGGTGCTGCGCGGCTTCAGTTATGCCGAACGCACCAGCGCCGAGGAGCATGCCGTGGCGCGGGACGCCCTGGAACGAGCCGTTCAAATAGCTCCGGGCTATGCGTATGCATGGGCCATGCTGTCGTTGCTCAATACCGCAGAACATGAAATGGGGTTCAACCCGAAGCCCGAACCCCTGGAACGCGCGCTCCAGGCCGCGCGCCGGGCCGTGGAACTCGACGCAGCCGGCCATCGGGGGTACCAGGCTCTAGCCGTCGTTCTGTTCGCCCGAAAAGAGATGCAAGCGTTTCGAACCGCCGCGGAGAAGGCCATCGCGCTGAATCCGATGGACGGATGCAACGTCGCCCTGTTAGGCGCATACATCGCTTACGCCGGCGAATGGGAGCGAGGTTGCGCGTTGGCGGAGCAGGCTGTGAACCTCAATCCTCATCATCCCGGATGGTATTGGTTTCCGCTGTTCTTCAATGCCTACCGCAAACGCGACTACCAGGGCGCCTTGAACTTCGCGCTCAAAATTAACCTGCCCGGTTTCCACGCGACCCATTTGGCGCTCGCCGCATCCTACGGCCAACTGGGCCAGCATGATGAGGCTGGGAAAGCCGTGCAGGAATTGCTCAAGCTCAAGCCGAACATCGCCATGATCGTTCGTCCAGCCCTTCGGATGCGGTACGATCCGGAACTCACTGAGCACATACTCGACGGCCTGCGCAAAGCAGGCTTGGAGATTGGAGATGCGAGCGGATAGATACCTACGAGCCGGCTTCTCTAAGGCTGGTACATGGCATTCCGTGGAGCAGACTGTCCGCTCGGCGCTGGATACCCAGGCACGCGGCGGCGGGGCCTCAAACGCCATTGCAATTCGGGTATGGCACTTCGACGCTCAGGACCGACGTCCTCCGGCGTTTCATCCCGTGCTTTTACTGCCTGCCGAGGTGAATGCTGGAGAGCGTCTTGAGCAGTCCGAAGATGTTGAGCAGCCATAAAACGACTGCGATCACCACCACGGCATTCAAAATCGAGTTGATGGAACCCGCCATCGGGACATAGCGATTCACCAGCCACAGAAGCACTCCAACTACCATCAGAACGATAACAACCTGAAGTAAGGGCATTGCTTGACTACCTTTCTATATCCCACAGAGAGTGGTGTGCTGTTTTGCGCCCGGCCTGCTCCAGGCATCCTGCCTTATGAGACCGAGACTGGCTCGAACGGCAGCGCACTGTGCCTATTAGAGGGAAACGAGACCGCAACGGGAGCTGCATACAGCGGCGGACGCTTCCACGGGCCTTTTTGCAAATTGGGTTGAAGCATATACGACCGTACTGCTCCGCAGTCACAACAATGCTGCAACGCCATCTTCTCTCCGTTGCAACGTATGGGCCAGCCGACGTTGGAGTGAGGACAGAAACTCAGAGTTCGCATGACCCTGCGCAGTGTTCTCGGAAGTACCCTGTCGATCGAGTTGTGTTGATTCGCAGTCAGAAGACCTCCTGTTAGGGACACCGGCCTCAGTAATCCAAGCTCAATCCCATTGTCGTTGAGGATCTCGGGATTCGTCTGATCAAGATTGACCATCCGATGGAACGCTCTCTGACCCCGGCGACGCCAGCGTTTCCTTGTTCCACTTAAATGCACGGGCTCTTTGTAGCCCCGCCGCGAGGCCAGGTCGTCAGTTGTCGTTCTCTCTGGCAGCCTGACGAGTACCTCGCGGTCGATTCGCTACTGACGAAACCATTCCTTACCCGCCGGAGGTATGGGCTGGTTTCTCGGGTTGTGCATGGGCAGCGGCTGCCGGATGAGAAGCAGGCTGCGCATGAGCTGCAGGCGTTGGACGAGGAGCAGGCTGCGCTTTGGCTGCAGGCGCCGGACGAGCAGCAGGCTGCGCTTTAGCCGTAGTTGCCGGAC
>PLBD01000167.1 GCA_003135315.1 Acidobacteriaceae bacterium
GCTGCGCCACAGGCCCACTTGCGAAAGGATGGCGCTGAGAATTCAGCGCCATATGTATTTTCGCCCACCGGGGCATCCTAGTCAAACGGCCTCGACGAAACGATGCGCGCCACTTTCCATCACCGCAGTATGACCACAACTTGTGCAGCGCTTTTCGAGCCAGAATTCCTGCGCTAATTGCCGCGCCACAGAACGGCAGTCAGTTCAGTCCTGAATCCTCCTCTACAATCGAAGTGTGAAGACCTGGGACGTTGTCATCATTGGCGGAGGCGTGATTGGACTGTCGCTGGCCCGGAGCTTGCGGCACAGCGGCGCGAGCGTGTTGGTGGTTGACAAGGCTGAACCGGCACGCGAGGCTACGCACGCCGCCGGGGGCATGATCGCGCACTGCGATCCGGGGAATCCTCCGGCGCTGGCCAGGATGATCGCGGCCAGCGGGCGCATGTATCCGCAATTTATCGCCGAGCTGCGGGCGGAAGCGTTCGAGTCGCCTGACCTGCGTGAGGATGGGACGATCGCGTTCCCGGGAGACGGCGAATCGCCAGCATGCAAAGGCGCGCGATCGCTGCAGGATGAGGAACTCTTGCAACTGGAGCCGCTGATTGCCTTGCGCGGGCGTGCTTATTTTATGCCCGAGTGCAGCGTCGATCCGCGGAAGCTGGCCAGCGCGCTGGAAAAAGCCGCGCGCAAGCTGGGCGTCGACTTCGTGACCGGCTCGGCCGTGACTGAAGTTGCCGTATTGGGTGGCCGCGTTACGGGCGCGCGTACTGCGAAATCGTTCTATATGGCGGCGGCGGTGGTGAACTGTGCGGGAGCATGGGCCTCGCAAATGAAGCCCTTTGGGATGCCGACGCGTCCGGTGAAAGGACAGATGGTCTGCGTAGTGCCGCCAGCCGGAGTGCACACGGCCGGTCCCCTGATCCGGCACGTTGTGCGAACGCCTGACTTGTACATCATTCCCCGTAGCGACAGACGCATACTGCTGGGCGCTACCGTGGAGGAAGCGGGATTTGACAAGCACGTGGACGCCGACACCGTGCAGCGACTGCATCAAGCTGCGATCCATGTTGTGCCGGAGATCGCGCAGATGCGCATTCACGACGCCTGGGCAGGGTTGCGTCCGGGCTCACCCGACGGACTGCCGATTCTCGGCGCAACTTCTCTGCCGGGGTACTACGCAGCGACCGGACACTATCGCGATGGGATCATGCTGGCGCCGTTGACCGCAGAGGTGATGACGCAGTTGCTGAAGGGACGGTCGCCGGATTTCGACATGACGCCGTTTTCTCCGTTGCGCTTTTTGTAAATGGTCAAAACAGAACAGACTCATTCTTTGAATGTAGCGTGAATTGCCTGGTCAGGAAGACGAGCGCCGCTTACGTCACCCGCGACGATTCGTCCAAACTACGACGCGAGAAAATTCCGATGTTGTGAACTTTTCGCTCGCGTCGCACGTATATCGCGGAGGAAGACTTTAACCGGGAGTGCAGCGTCTGCTGGTACTCCAGTTGCATCAAAAGGTAAGGGGTCAAACAGAGTGTTTCGCCAGCGGTTTGGCGGCCCAGGCGGAACAAACTCGAGGGAAACTTGAAGGCGTCCCCGTGCTGTTTAACCCCGGCCTCACATTCTATGCGAAGGTGCGGGAAATGCAAGTAGATCTCGCGCCGGCCAACTGAGCTTGGGGCGTTGCCATAGCCGCATGGGCTGCCAGAACGATAGTCCAAACGTAAAGGAGAGACTAGAAAATGACTCGTATACTGGCTCGCGTAACCGTATTTGTCTTCGCCCTAAGCATGTCTATCGGCGCTTTTGCCGCTTCCAAGTCGCAGGAGGTCACGCTCCTCCACGATGCGCAAGTCAACGGCAAGACACTTCCTGCCGGCGACTATACCGTGAAGTGCGACACCACAGGCTCGACCGCCCAAGTGAAGTTTGTGAAGAACGGGAAGGAAATAGCCTCCGCAACTGGCCAAGTCAAGCAGCTCGCCAACGCACCCGATCGCAACCAGGTTATTACGCAGGATGGTAACGGCGGTTCGACCATCAGCGAAATCGATTTCAGCAACACGAAGACTGGCGTCACGTTCGATTCTGGAATGAGTATGTCCAGCGCCGGACAGTAGTGGGTGAGAATGTTTCATTTCCCGCACGACGAGAAGGGAGCGCAAGCTCCCTTTCGTGCGTCTAGTGTGGAACGGGTAGGAATAGAAGTTCAATCTATTACCGGACTTCAAACCAACTTCCGCAGCTCGCGCCTTAAGATTTTCCCTGATGCCGTGCGCGGCACCTTCTGCACAAAATAAATCTCGCGCGGCATTTTGTAATGGGTAAGGCGCTCGGCCACGAATGCCTGAAGCTCTTCCGCAGTCTGCTGATTGGCCGGCTTTTCCTCGCGCACCACAACGAAGGCGCAGGGAATCTCTTCTCCGGCGGCGTCCATACGCGAGACCACGCCGCAGTCGCGAACCATCGGGTGTTCCAGCAGTACGCTTTCCACCTCGGCAGGCGCGATAGAGAATCCCTTGTACTTCATCATTTCCTTGCGGCGGTCGACCACGTAGTAAAGCCCGTCCTCGTCGACGCGCACAATGTCACCCGTCCAATACCAGCCGTCGCGCAGCACGGCGGCGGTGGCGTCGGGCGATTTCCAGTAGCCCAGCATGAACTGCGGACCGCGCATGACCAACTCGCCGATGTCGCCGGGTGCAACGTCCTGCTCTTTCTCGTCCACGACACGACACTCCGTCTGGGCGACCGGCATGCCAACCGACTCCGGCCTGTATAGTTCCGGCGAAAGAAAGCCGATGTGCGTCACCGGCGAGGCCTCGGTCATGCCGTAGCCCTGACGGATCGGAATGCCGGTGCCGGCGGTGAAGCGGCGCGCCAGATCGGGGGCCAGCGGCGCCGCACCCGACTTAACCCAGCGCAGGCGATGTTCACGCGGGAATTTTCCCTGTTCAGCTGCCTGGCAGTACGCCAGCAGCGTGGGCGGAACGCACAAGGCAAACGTGATGCCTTCGTGGGCGATTAGCCGCAACGAAGCTTCGCAGTCGAAGCGCGGCATCAGCACGAGCGTGCAGCCTCGAATCAGCGCCAGATTGAGGCCGACGGTCAGTCCGTAGATGTGGTAGAGCGGCAGGAAGCACAGCATGACATCGTCTTCGCTGATCGCGAGGTACTCGCCCGGCGTGAGCGTCTGATAGACATTAGCCACCAGGTTGTGGTGCGACAGCATCACGCCCTTGGGAAGGCCGGTCGTGCCGCTGGAGTAGGGAAGCGTCGCCAGCGTAAGTCGCGAGTCGCGCTCGGGCGCGGGCAACTGTTCGCTCTCCGCCGCTTCGAACAGCGAGTCGAAGGACTGGGATCCGCTGGGCCCCGGCGCGCGCACGGTGTACACACGCCGCAACGCGGGCAGGCCGGAAAGATCGATTCCCGTGAGCAGGGCGCCATCGGTGATAAGAGCAACCGTTTCGGAGTTTTCCAGTTGGTAGCGGACCTCGCGCTCGCGGTAGGTGGGGTTTAGGGTAGTCGGAATGGCGCCCGCCAGAGTTGCCGCGTGATAGGCCACGCCGAACTCCCAGCAGTTGGGCAGGAAGATGCCAATGACCTCGCCGGGACGAGTGCCGGCCGCCAACAGTCCGCGCGCCGCACTCTCCACCATCGCCCCGTACGCGGCATAGGTAATTCGCTGCGCTGGCATGCAGGACACGTCGATCATCGCGATCTTCGATGAATGACGCCGGCAGGAATCCAGCACTTCGTCATGCACAAACCTGCCCTCGGGATCGGCGAAGAGCTGCGTCCGTAACGATGCAGGTGAGCGGCCCATGACGGATGCGCAAAGTTTAGCAGGTTAGAGCGGTTGCGCCGATGATTTCTGCTACCGGGCGAGCGATCGCTGGTATGCTGTGGCCGGGCTGTGTACAACGATGCGAGGACTAAAAGGGAAGTGCGTTGTTATCACCGGCGGCGCCAGCGGCATTGGTGCGGCAACGGCTGCTCGCTTCATCGAAGAGGGAGCGCAGGTGGCGATTCTGGATCGCGACGCGGACGGGTGCGACAGAATTGGCCGCGAGCTGCCCGGAATTGCGGGCGCCTTCCCCGCCGATGTTGCCGATCATGAACAGGTGCAGCAGGCCTTCGTTACAATCGTGCGCGAACTGGGCGGGCTCGACGTCGTCATCAACAACGCTGGCATCAGCATTCGCCACAAGTTTCTCGACATCACTCCGGAGGATTGGAGCAAGGTCCTGGCCGTCAACCTGAGCGGCGTCTTCCATGTCGCGCAGACGGCAGCGCGCCACATGATGGAGCGTTCCGGCGGCGTCATCCTGAACATGGCTTCGACAAATGGGATTGTAGGACATCCCTACTACGCCGACTACAACGCCACCAAGGCGGGCGTGATCGAGCTGACGCGTTCGATGGCGCTGGAACTGGCTCCCAAAGTGCGCGTGAATGCCGTCGCGCCGGGCTACGTGCTCACGCCCATGCAGCGCGCCGAATATTCCGATGAGATGCTGGAAGCCGTCAATCAGAAGATTCCGATGGGCCGCCATGCGCAGCCCGAAGAGGTAGCCGCGCTGTTCGCGTTCCTGGCCTCGGACGATGCCGCCTATCTGACTGGAAACGTATACGTGATCGACGGCGGGGAGACCGCCGG